>DAOVGE010000207.1 GCA_030672605.1 Methanosarcinales archaeon | reverse complement strand
CGATGCACGGATTAGATGGAACGCCGCTGTGAAATCCGTCATGAAATAGTTTTACCACCTGCAACATGGGGAAAATGATGTGAGAATGAGGTACAATGTTCGGCTATCACTGGATTTTTGAACAGTGCCCAAAAATCCTCCTGTTGTTGCTTATGTATTAGCATCGATCGCTCATGTGATCATGTTCAGATTGACAATTACAGATTTCACGAGATTAACACAAGAAGATGGTGGTACATACAAGATATTGGTGATATGTTTGCATTTTAGATCCCGCCCCCTCATACTTTCTCGTGGAAATCTGTGCAATCTCGGGGTTATATACACAAATATCCACACAACCGTGACACAGTCCCAAAGCCACGAAAAACGTTCACCACCCCATCCCATCATTCTGCAGCGCAATTCTCTCCGCAAGCACGCAACCACCGCCGCGGTTTCCGCCGATCGGATTCTTCGGAACACCCAGCGAGTTCATACATCGCGCCATTACCGCTGCACCTCTGGCAAGACCATCGTCCACGAATACGACCTGACTCTCCGCGTCCTCAAAGAAATTCATCTCGATCATCTCTTTGAGTATCAGTGCAGGCTTGTTGCAGGTGACTCCGGCTCTGCCCGTGATTCCAATTGCCGTCTCTTTTGTCACAAGCCCTGCGTCAATCGCTGTCTGCACCAGCCGCCGCACAGATATTGCGGCAGAAGGGTCCATTGTGGCTGCGACCATCTCGATTCCGTGCTCCGCATACATCTCATTTCCGATCTCTGCAAGCGCGGGGAGGTCGCTTCCGTCATGTCCGACATCGCATCCGATCAAGACAACACCGATTGTCTCTGCTGCTTTCGCATCCACAGGGACGCTGCCGTATCGTTCTCTCCCGACAGGCACAACCTCAATTGAGATGTGCTCATGTATCTCCTCTGCGTACTTTTCTGCCTGCTTTGCCTTCTTGCCGCTCACCGATACTTTATCTTTGAATATGTCGAGCGCAGTTCCGGTCTTTGAGTCAACAAGCCCGGTACCCTGCACGATTGCGTCGGGTATTGCGCCGGCAAGCCCGCAGAAGTTGCCGATCGTCTTTGCGTACGGATGCTCGTCATTTGTGATCCTGCCGTCGAGCGTTGTCCCGAAATCGAGCGATAGGCACGGGTTCCTGAAATCGACCTGTGCCCATTTCGCGCCTTCCTTGATACCCGCCGTTGCAAGCTCGCCCTCCATCTCGTTTGCGACGATCTCAACGCCTGTGGCACCTGTTGGCGGCAGCACCCCCGCAACGGCGCCAAGGAATGAAACCTTCTCGATTAAGCTGTGTTTTTTGAATTGATCCGGGATTGCGTCGATTGACATCGCCGGAGTCATCTCCTTTGGCGGCACTCCTGCTTTCAGACAGCCGTCCGCAAGCGCCTGGATGAATATTCCGACCTCTTCGGGCGACGCGAAACCAGCAACAACACCGGTTGATCGCACCACAAAGTGGAGATTCGTCTTGATATCGATGTTTGCCTCAGCGAGACAGTCCGCAATCGTGCCTGTTACCAGTTCAGATACCGATTCCCTTGTGAGTGGAACTCCTGTGAGCGTTTTTCCGAATACCTCTTCACCCGCCTTTGGAGGGCGCACGTCCCTTGTCATCCTGACGGTCTTGTTCACATGCTGCGCCATACCTGTGCTCATGTTCGTTGCCGTGAGTATGCACTTGGTTGTGGTGTTCCCGACCTCAACTGATGCAGCTATGTAATAGTCCTCGATCTCTTTTTTGTAAATTGACATCGGATCCGGTTTGATGCGCACCACGTCGATTGGCTGGCTCTTCGCAATCCTCGGTTTTGGTCCTAACAATTTCTTGATGAAGCTCATAGGTGCTATTTTCACGACCAGGTTATTAAAGTTAAACCGAGCGGTGGTGATCAAATACCAAAAAAGAAGGGTGTTGAAGGGATTTCTCCCTTCAATCCAGTGTCCGTTATCGCTTCCGCCGCATCATCAAGCAAGCGATCGCAAGCAATCCTGCGATTGCAAAGGTCGCTGCGAAGCCTGGTATGGATTTATCGGTCTTCAGCTTCAACGGCGTTGTTTCGTTCCCTGCATCTGGTGCAGCCGTCTGTTCCGCATCAGGTTTCGTCGAGTCAATCGAGTCCGCCGGAGTCGGCGCAACGGTCGTTGCTTCTTCTGTCGCAGTCGCAGATGTAGTCGCAGTCGTGATAGCGGTTTGTGTCACATCGTTCCATCCTGGTGGGTATGTGCCACTACCACCACCACCACCACCACTGGCGGATCTTGATTCAAGGGTGAACGATGCCGTAGTGGATAGGATGGCTGGTTTTACAGGTTGACCGGTGTTGACAGTCCCGGTTATCGTATACGCCCCGGCGGTCGCACCAGTTGTGTCCACCGTTATCTTATACGCTAGTTTGGTGTAGTCAGATTCAGTCCCATATCCATAACCATATCCGTAACCGTAGCCATAACCATCGCCGGTGAACGAATATCCGTTGCCATAGCCATTGTATGGTGCATAGTCGTAGTTCGACTCAAATACCTGAAGACCACTGCTGCCACCGGTCAATCCATGTATTTCGACTAATTCGATCCTGTAGTTGCCATCAGTTATGCTATCGCCAACTGTGGTCCCAACACCACCCATGGTAAATGTCAGTTTTCCATCCTGAGAACCATTGATACCTGGCAGCCCATCTATTGTGAAGTTTGCCAGAGGGCTTCTCTCATTACCGCCTATTGTCACATTGAAATAGAAGTACCCGGACTGCCCAATTTCCCTGTTGCTCAGACCCGCCAGGTCCAGTTCCACCATAACTGCGCTCGATGGTCCGGAAAATACCAGCATCAGTATGACAACAAGCGTTACCGCAACACTTGTTATGCGTGTTTTATTTCGTGATTTATTCATATATACAACCACCTCTGTCAATGGCATATCGCCATGATGCACTGTTTACCAAACCCTCGACCAATAAATACCTTTCGCAATTATATTAATAATAGTGTATAAATTTATAATGAATTCGCTTATACAATGCCAATACGCTGTTTCAACATGAGCCATCCGATCGGAGCAGAGTATGGCAGACAAGAGCAGCACCACATACGCAGTCGGCGCCGGAGCGACAACATGCAAGAATGTGCAATCGGTCGCGAGATGTATCCACGCCATATTATTTATTCAGACAATACTTAACCATCCCGGGCGCCCCCGATCAAGCGTTGAGGAAGTTTAACACAGATACCACCCCAACTGAGTACTATGATAAAAGTCTTCGCAGTTCTCGGCGATCCGATCGGGCACAGCATGTCCCCAGCCATGCACAACGCGGCATTCGGAGCGCTCGGGATGCCGTGCAGATACCATGCATTCAGGGTGCGCCCTTCCGACCTCAGAGATGCGATACACGGAGCAAAAGCACTAGGATTTGGGGGATTGAACCTGACAATCCCGCTCAAGGAAGAAGCACTGAAGTACGTTGACCCAGATCCGATTGCGATGCGCATCGGCGCTGTCAACACCATTGACTTCACTGACGCTGATGAGATTAAGGGGTACAACACCGATGGAATCGGCGCGATGCGTGCGCTCGAGGACGCGGGGGTGAGTGTCGCTGGCAAGAAGATCGTGATCATCGGCGCGGGCGGCGCGGCACGCGCGATTGCGTTCCAATTTGCTTATGAGGGTGCAGAAATCGTGATTGCGAACAGAACCGTGGAGCGTGGCGAGAAACTGGTAAGTGATGTGAGAATCGGGCTGGAAGAACTGGACAAAGACCCGTCGATCGGAAGCATCGGGCTGGACGCGATATCAGGCGATGTCGAAGACGCCGATGTCCTGATCAATACCACATCAGTTGGGATGTGCCCGGATGTTGATGCCATGCCAGTACCGCGCGATCTCCTGCGCGTGGATCTCACCGTCTTTGATATCGTGTACAACCCCCTCCAAACCAGGCTGCTTGCGGGTGCGGAACAGATGGGCGCAATGACGATAGGTGGTGTGCGGATGCTCGTACATCAGGGCGCAGAGGCGTTTCGGATATGGACCGGAGTTGAGCCACCACTCGATGTAATGCTCGAGGCTGTGCTTGGGGGGCTCTGATCCTGACCCGACCCCTGCCAAACTCACGCCGAACATATACATATACCCTTGGCAATTGACCATTGATCCTTTAGCAATATGACAGAATACAAACAATGCATCATCGTGCGCGAGAACCTGAAACTCTCGCGTGGAAAACTCGCAGTGCAGGTTGCGCATGCTGCGGTATCGTCAGCCGAAGCGGCATCCGTCAGTTCCAGGAGAGAATGGAAGGAAGGCGGGCAAAAGAAGATTGTTTTGCAGGTGAAAGACCTTTCCGAACTCTATAGTCTGAAGATGGATGCGGAGGCTGCAGGACTTCCGGTATCGCTGATCACTGATGCAGGCATGACTGAGATACCACCGGGCACGGTCACAGCGCTCGGTATCGGTCCTGCTCGCTCCGATCAGCTGGACGCAATCACAGGAGAGTTGTCTCTGGTGTAGTTTCATGACATGGAGATGATCCATCCTGTTATAATGGCATGCTATATTAACATCTCCGGCTACGGCATGACACATGCACTGCGCTGCGTTTTTTGACAGTGGCTCGTGAATACGGATACAGCCTCCGGATGCTTTACAGTCATTATGTCACAATATTTTGATGCTGCATACTAACCCAACACATATATATAGAATCATTTAGACAGGTTATGTAATGCCTCAGACGACAATCGACCAATTAAACATGCTACTCACAAGCCTCAGCGCTCGCGTCAGCAGCATACGCGGGGTTGTCATCTCGTCCGCAGACGGTCTCAAGGTCGCGGATAAATTCCGTGATCACTCTTATGACACTCAGATCGCACACGCGATCAGCGCGTCGATTGTCGGTCTGGTAAACAAATCGGTTCACAACCTCGGTTTGCCCTCATTCGACCACACCACAATTTACACCAGTGATGGGATCGTTATCGTCTTCAATCTGGACGGCGCTTCGCTTCTGGTGCTGCTCGATGTAGATGCCAACGTGGGACTGGTGATAATAGAGCTGCGGCACACTGCCGACGAGGTCATAAAAGTTATGAGGTTATAAGATGATACCTAATGGTATGGAACAGAATGAGGATCTGAACATCCCGATTTATCCAAGAGCCGAGGATCTTGTGCTGCTGATGAATTCGCTTGTTGATGTGATTGGCAGGGGGAGCGCGGGGATCCTGTACAGTTTCGGCAAAGAACTCGCAGAAAAATACTACAGAAACATGCGCATACCCGAAAACCTTACTCCCGATGGAGTATTTAGAAATATTCTGCACAGCATGATGTTCTCCGATTGGTTCACAAAGATGGATATTGAGGTGGGAGAAAAATTCGTTGTGACGCTACAGAACGTCTTCGAACTGAATGCCGATGAAGAAAGCTGTAATTTCGTTCGCGGTTTTCTTGCGGGATTATCGTCAAGCATCTACCGCAAAACATACATCTGCAAGGAAAACCGCAATCCAGAGGGCGTATGCGCCTTTACGCTCCTCGAACGGTAACTTTTTATGGTAACGACAAAAATGATGGTGTGAGGAATGATATCATGAGAAAAAAACGGAATCGTGATGATGCGCCTATCGATTTTGATCTCTTCGAGGATTTGCTCGAGGATATGATCGATCGCATAGAGGAGCTCGTTGGTGATGGTAGTCCGGCGACGTACGGGTTCTCCATAACCAAACGCCCGGGAGAGGTGCCTGAGATCGTCGAGTTCGGAAGCCGCTCCGAAGTTGATGAACCGGTTCTCGAGGGATATCGACCATTGCTTGAGATTTTTGAAACCGATGACAACGTGCATGTGATAATCGAACTGCCTGGAATTGACAAGGAGAACATCCGGATGGATGCCACCGAAAACACGCTCACGATACAGGTTACTATCGATGAGCAAACATATTCGGAGACCTTTGATCTGCCGGCACGCGTCGATCCGGTCAGCGCTGTTGCAAGCTATCGCAACGGCGTAATCGACATAACTCTTGTACGAACAGGCGATGCGAAGACCCAAATCGAACTGACATGAAGAACGTTAACGATGTCTGCGTGCTGATCCCCACGCTCAACGAGGCTGAAACGGTCTCAGACATCGTGAAAGAGTTTCGGTCGGGGGGCTACAGGGTGGTTGTGATTGATGGTCCCAGTACCGACGATACCCGCAAGCTCGCTCTGGAGGCGGGCGCGGAGGTAATCGTCCAGACCGGTAAGGGGAAGGGGCAGGCAATTCAGCAGGCATTCGCCGAGATCGAAGATGAGTACCTGGTGATGATCGATGGCGATGGCACGTATCTGCCAGGAGATATTGATTCTGTGCTTGCGCCGGTGCTGAACAGGGATGTGGACCATGTCATCGGGAACCGGTTTGCCAATTTCTCAAAGGGCGCGTTCACGAGACTCAATTTATTCGGGAATAAAGCATTGAACCGGATGTTCAGTATCATTTATGGAACCCGGCTCAGTGATATCCTGTCCGGATATCACGCATTCAACAAGAGGGCGTATAAGGAAATCGAACTGAACAAAACGGGTTTTGAGATCGAGACCGAGATTGCTGTCGAATGCGTCAAGAAGGATCTGAATATGTCGGAGGTTCCGATCATGTATCTGCCCAGACGCGATGGCGCGCCAACAAAACTCAATCCGCTCAGTGACGGGTTCAAGATTGCACTTACCATCTACCGACTTGCGAAGATGCACAACCCGCTGCTATATTTCGGTGCAATCGGAGCAGTCTTCATGCTTATCGGACTTGGCGTTGGAATCTATGTTGTGGATGAGTGGCTTCGCAACATTACGCACGTCCTGCTCACGATTCTTGCAACGCTGCTGATTATCACCGGAATTCAGCTATTTATCTTTGGACTGCTCGCAAACATGATTGTAGCCCTGCACCGGCAGGTTATGCGGGAGATCAAACACAGAATTGTAGAGTAGATTTCGCGTGCGCGTCTGGCGTATGCGGTCTGGAAACGCTGCCCTGCAAAATCTTCACAACGGTGTTGGCACCATACGGCATTACCGTCTCGTGCTGGTGGGGTGCTCAAGTTTAACTTCGATGCCGATGCAACGGAATTTGGATACATGAAAAAATTGACCATACTGATTGTTGTTGCGCTTTTGCTGATGGGTATGCTGATTGTGTCAGCACATCAGGAGACTTCATATCATAGCATGGACGCCGATTGCGACGGTGCAGAGTCCGACGATGGGGATGATGATTATGATGGTGATTCCGGGTCGGACAACGATGGTGATTCGGAGTCGGACACTGGTGGCGAGGAGGGGTCAGACGCCGGTGACGATGATGCGGATGGTGATACGTATGTGTCGGATGATGGCGACGATGTAAGATCCGGTACCAGTGGCGGCTTGGCGACAACAGAGAGTGCCGACGGTGATGCAGAGTCAGACGCCGATGACTCAGATACAGAATCCGATACAGATACCGACGACGATACGGGATCGGGTACTATTGATGAGGGCAGTGTGGGGTCGGACACTGGTGGCGATGAGGGGTCAGACGCCGATGACGATGATGCGGATGGCGCGGGGTCGGATACCAGCGGTGATGCTATGGAGTCCGACACCGATGACGATACGGACTCGGGCGATGATGAGGATGACGATGGGGACGCCGAGGAGGGTGGATCCGATGAGGGTGACGACGACACGGAGTCCGACACCGATGACGAAGAATCAGACACCGAGGATTCTGAAGAGTTGGAAGAATCGGAAACCACAACACCCAATGCCAGCATCACAAAAGAGCCGGAAACAAGTTCCATTTTACTGATCCACGATGGTTCAGTCAGCTGCGAACTTGTGAGACTGATGGGAAATTATGCAACAGCACTTGGGATACCGGTCTTTGAGAAAAGAATCGATTTCGACTCAAGATATCTTCATGATATGGACATTGGTGCCATGGGTGATGTCGGGTATGTCGTATTAATCGCTAGGGATGTTAGCGGATTGAACGTCTTGATAGATTACGTTGTTTCAGACAGGTCGCTGGACGGTAAAAAGATGATTATTTCGAGTGATATCGGGGAAGGGATGTTAAAACAGCATTCTTTAGTTTTGCAGAAGGCGGCATCTCCCGAATCGTTGATCTTGACCGATCTGGACGACTCCGATCTGGTCTGGGATGCCCTGCTCTCGGCTGAGTCGCAGGGGCGGCACGTTGAAGACGAGCTTGATTCCGAAGATGTCGATTATACCACGGTCTCTGATTATGATCTGGTCACAACCCCCGCGCACAGACTGGTAGTAACAGATGCGATGCTGACGGCATCGGAATCAAAAATCCCTCTCGAAGCTCTGAAACTCGTACTCATCCTACCGTTTGCAGCTACGGTTATAGCCATCTTCAGAAATGTTATCGGAGTGCGGATGTACGGAGTTTTCGGACCTGCCATAATGTCGATAGCTTTTCTCAGTTCAGGTCTGGTAACCGGTTTGATTTTATTCGCGATTCTGTTGGCGGCTGGTCTCTTTTCGCGTAAATCCATCGACCGTCTGAACCTGATGATCGTGCCCAGGCTCGCCATATTGCTGACACTGTGTTGTATTGTGATGGCAGTTATAATAACAGTCGGAATTAAAATGGGTAACTATACTCTTGCTAAAACCGCTGTTTTTCCATTGTTGGTGATGTCCACCATTGTTGAGAACTTTATGAAAGCCGTAGCAGATAAGGGGCTTTTCGATGCTCTTAAAATCTGTCTCGGCACAATTGTTGCTGCAGTGACATGTTTCTTTGTGGTTTCACTATCCACACTCCAGGCGATTGTGATGACGCATCCGGAAGTCCTTGTTCTTGTTTTGGGCTTCAATGTCCTCCTTGGAAGGTGGAAGGGGTTGCGTCTGGTGGAGTATTTCAGGTTTTCTGAGCTCAGAAAAGGTTGAAGGGCATAAGGATTGAAGACATGATCTTACCACGGATATTCGGGAAAAATAGGGGCGTGCTCGGGATAAATGAGCGAAATATAGGGCACATATACCAGGAAAATCCAAGAAAGCTGCTTAAATTGGTGGATGACAAACTCACAACAAAGGATCTGCTCAAGAGTGTTAACATACCATTCCCTGAAGTCTATGGCATTTTCAGGGCGGTGCATGAGATAAAGAATCTTGAAAAGGTTCTAAAAAGAGATGAATTTGTAATCAAACCTTCCAACGGTGCAGGCGGAAAAGGCATAGTCGTAATCAAGGGCAGATCGGATGATGGCTGGATCCTGGCAAATGGCGGGATAATACAGCGGATGGAAATTGAGAAGCATTGCCTGGAAGTACTTGAAGGCGTGTATTCCATGGATGGCAACCCCAGCCCGGTCTATTTCGAATCTTTGATCAAATCCCACCCCGCTCTGGAGAAAGTGGCTTTTGAAGGCGTTCCCGATGTCAGGATCATCGTTTACAGGGGCGTGCCAGTGATGGCGATGGTGCGATTGCCAACGAGGCAGTCTTCTGGCAAGGCAAATCTTCACAAAGGGGCACTGGGAGCCGGAATAAAACTATCCGAAGGAACAACAGTCCATGCAATCTGCAAAGATCGATCCATCGATGTACATCCGGATACGGGGGCTTCCTTACTCGAGGTTGAGATCCCGTTCTGGAACGACATTCTGGTGATAGCTTCAAAATCCTACGAAGCGGTGGGGCTTGGATATCTTGGCGTTGATATCGTCATAGATGAAAGACTTGGACCGCTTGTGCTTGAATTGAATGCGCGACCCGGACTGAGCATTCAGAACGCCAACATGTCCGGGCTGAAGCGCAGGCTCGAGGTTCTGGAAAAGATGGATCTTGGGAGGTTGGACTTCGATGAGCGGGTTGCTCTTGCCGTGGAATTTGATTCAACGGACTGGGAAGCAGTTTGATCGGGATTATTCGAAGGTTACTCCTGTGTTTGTGCATGATTTACGCGGTTTTACTGGGAAGTTTGATTCACCCCCCTAAAATCCTTAAACACACACGACGCAGAGACCCCACATACGGCACACGGAAACGCGCTACACCGATCACCCATTCCTCGCGTACCGGTTCTCTGCAGACGCCGCAGTACTGGTCATTGTATGAATTGCCATCCCCCCTTGTGATATACCCTGCATGCGGCGCTGGCGGACCACCCTCCCACATCGGTTCACCCGCGTCCACGTAGTACATCGCACGGTGGATGATCGGGGTCTCGCCATTGCGTCCGTATTTCCGATACAGGACAACGTCACCGAACTCACCGAAGGATTCGTATCCGCTGATCGCACCATCCCGATACGTGACAATCCCGGAACCGGGCACGTCATGGGTTATGACCAGATCTCCCACATACATGTTCGGTTCCATGCTTCCGGATTCGATCGCCCACATCGATATCCCGATCAGGAATGGGAATATGACCACAGAGAGCAAAACAGCCGCTGCCACCAGTACAACATAGTGTAACAGTCCTGGTTGGTCGGATTTGTCAGGTTGGTTGGGCATGAGATCAAGATGTTACGGGAATTAAAACACCAACACCAACGCTAAGGATGCTCGTTTCCTGATCCTGAGTTGGGCGGCTCCCCTTTGAACTTTTTGATTATCTCTGAAAACGCGAGACGCACATACCCCGCATAAGGCACACGGAAACGTGACACACCAATCACCCATTCCTCGCGTATCGGTTCTCTGCAGACGCCGCAGTATTGATCGTTGTACGTATTATTGTCCCCTTGTGTGATGTATCCGGCATGCGGCGCAGGCGGACCCCTCTCCCACATCAGTTCACCCGACTCCACGTAGTACATCGCACGGTGGATGATCGGGGTCTCGTCATTACGTCCGTATTTCCGGTACAGGATCACGTTGCCGAACTCACCGAACGATTTGTAGTCATCAGCCGCACCATCCTGATGCGTGACAATGCTGGTGCGGGAGATGTCCTGTATAAAGACGATATCCCCAACCTTCATGTGCGGTTCCATGCTGCCAGACTCAATCGCCCGCATCGGTGTCCACATCCCAAATACAAGCTGGGATATGATCGCAAACACGATGAGAATCTTCGCAACTGCCAGAATGTCACGCAGAACCTCTGCCCACGGATTATCGCTCCGGTAAAATTCTTTCACCTGATCGAAAAGTTCAGCCATAAGTATAAAAGCAGTACCACATGGTACATAAAACTTCTTCAGTCGTCAGTTCAGTATGGTGCAATCTCCGGCGGCAATGGATTAAAATGACAACAGACATAATAGTAATAAACGAACCATATCGCGAGCACAATCACATCCGGAGACATTCATGACAGCAAAGCGAGAGCACATAACAGGGACGATTATAATCATCGGGGTACTCCTGTGTGTGCTTGCAAGCGGATGTACGGACCGGACCGGACCTGTGCAGGAAGAGGGACCTCCTGTCACCCAGGGTCGCGCATATCAGCAATTACAGAACGCGGAATGTGTGGACTGTCACGCACCGCAATGCGACGCGCTTGCGAACGGACGTGGAATGCATGCGCCTCTGAACTGCACCTTCTGCCACGTACAGCACGGGTATCTGCCGGACTGCCGGGACTGCCACCCCGAGACCCACGGCGCAACCGTACACAGCTGCGCAAGCTGCCACCCGAACCCGCATGCGCCGGTGGAGCGGATCAACAATTCCAATCTAAACAGTAGCAGGTGCCGCTCCTGCCACGTTCCGCAGTACGAGGGCATCGAAGAGAGCGGGGGCATGCACTCGGCGTTCGAATGCGATCACTGCCACATCCAGCACGGTTACCTGCCCCCATGCAGCGACTGTCACGGACTGGTGCACGGCGCTGACGCGCTCGACTGCGCAAACTGCCATGACCCGCATAAACCCGAGTCGATTGAATTCGATGATCACGACAACAGCCAGTGCACCCGGTGTCACAGTTCAGTAATCGAGCAGACGTTTGTAAGAGAGCATACGAGGCACGCCGACATTGCATGCGACATGTGCCATCCGGAGCACGCCGTAACCATGCTCTGCATCGACTGCCATGCCGGGCACAACACCAGGATGAGCATGCGTGACTGCAATAACTGCCACAGAATCGGGCATGTGCCAACCGATATTATGTACTCGCCGGATACGCTCTCAGTTGTCTGCGTGGACTGTCATGCAGAACCGTTCAACACGATGTTTGAAAGCGATAGTGAGCACAGGTATATTGAGTGTGTGAATTGCCATCCAGACCACGAAACGATACTGAGCTGCGATGAGGGCGGCTGCCATACCCTTGAGCCATCTCACGGAACCGATGGAACCGGGTGCGGGGAGTGTCACGGCTCTGCGCACAATCTTGATCTTACGATAGCCGGATGAGTGTGGGTTATTATGCTACTTTTAACGTATGTGTTTAGCTGAGGCGAAAAAACCACGAGATTGACACAAGAAGATGGCAGAGTAATATTGGCGACATGTTTGCAGGTTCTTCGCTGTTTTGTATGGGTAACACGAGCACCCATTCTGCTAAATGGGGCATCGGTGCAGAAGAGCTATCCCGGAATAAAACATGGAGAATAAAACCACAGAGGACACAGAGAGTCACAGAGAGATGTAACCTATTTTAAAATGGGATTTGCGAGTAATAGTCAATAAAAAACTCTGTGTTCCTCTGTGCCCTCTGTGGTTAATTATCTATAAAGAATAATACATGATTTCATCACCACGATTCCTCCCGGTTGGGTCACCTTGGTTTCAGACTACCCACACGGAATAGCGAAGAGCCTTCGCATTGTTGTATATCCAACTGACCATTACGGAAATCACTGGATTTCCAGACAGTGCCCATCTGAGTTCACATCTGATGCAAAATCGGTATCGGTGTTGTTAGCAGCCATCTGTAGAGCAAGCACTGCATCCGAAACATGCTCAATGCCGTATCTCGTCTTCCGCAGCATAATCCATCTCAGATAAATGTTTTTGTGCATCCGGACCAACAATTCATCATGCACCTCACATCCTCTGAAGAACTCGCTCTTACCGGTGAGCACGGCTATGCCATGCAGAAGGCGATGGAGATACTTGCTGCGCTCGGCGATATCTACGATGCGGATCAGTTGATACCAATAAGAAGCACCCAGATTGCCGGAGTGTCCTACAAAAACATTGGTGACCCCGGACTCGAATGGATCTCCGATCTCAACGGGACTGTCAGGGTGCAATCGATACTGAACCCTGCTGGCATGGATCGCGTGCGCTGGCGAGAACTCGGGATATCTGAGGAGTTTGCTGCAAAACAGGAGGCGGTAATCCGGGCTTACGAGAAACTGGGCATCAGCACATGGTGTACATGCACGCCTTATGATATAACGAGCGATCTTGCCAGTTCCGGCGACCATCTTGCATGGAGCGAGTCGTCCGCGGTGGCTTATGCGAATTCAGTCATAGGAGCGCGGACAAACAGGGAAGGGGGACCCTCCGCACTTGCTGCGGCGATTGTCGGGAAGACCCCGAACTACGGCTACCATCTCGACGAGAACCGCATTCCCACGATCGCAATCCGTGTCGAGGGGAGTCTCAGCGGATCTGATTACGGTGCGCTCGGCTACATCGCAGGTGCGATCGCAAAGTCGGGAATTCCGATCTTCTCGCTCGAATCAACCCCATCGAACGACGAGCGAAAGGCTCTCGGAGCGGCGATGGCGGCATCAGGCGCTGTCGCGCTGCATTATGTTAAGGGCATGCCGCCTGCGCCGCCCGTGTTGCGCGCGTCGTCCGCACCACTCACATCGCAACCGGACGCAAGCAACATCAGTGAGAATATTACAATCGAACATCGCGAGATTGAGGAGGTGTACCTGGAGAATCAGTGCGAACCTGACTTAATCACAATCGGCTGCCCGCACTGCTCCCCCCGCGAACTTGCGAAACTGCGGGATCTGCTCACGGATAAGACCGTGACAACCGAGATGTGGGTCTTCACATCCGGAGCGATTCGAGACCGGCACCCCGACCTCGTTCTGGGAATTGAGTCGAGCGGCGCAAAGGTTGTCTGCGACACGTGCATGGTTGTAACACCCGTGTGCGAACGGTACGGCTGCATGATGGTCTCATCCGGAAAAGCGCTTGCGTATGTGCCGCAGATGTGCGGGGCGGATGCTGTGCTCGGGAGTCTTGAGGATTGCGTGAACGCGGCAGTGGGGAGCTGAGCAGTTACTTGTCATTGGAATAAGTCATATCAACAGGGGGCGGGTCACACGCGCTCCTCGCCGAACTCCTTTGTTCTGATCCGAACGTCCGACAGGACCGGAGTCGCATTCCCTGCAAGCAAGATTAACTCATCCCGCGTGAACGGTCGCGGCGATATCTTCTTCCACGCGTGCTCTGGCATGCCCTGCTGGATCACGTACCGCACATCCCCTGCCAGATCGCGAATCGACGTTGCAATCGATCGTATCTCCTGCGGCGATCCGATGAAATCCGGAAACACCGTTGTTCGGACCTCAAAATCGATTTTCTTTTCCCTGCACAGTTCAGCCAGCCGCAACGAGTCCGAAACATGGCTGGCAGCATCGATTCCGCAGATTCTGAGATATGGAGCATCATCCGGCTCCAGCGGCGCCTTCACATCCATACATATCAGATCAACGAGTCGCTCGTCAATCATCTGCCTGATCCGGTCGGTGTAATACCCATTCGTCTCAACACCGACGAGGAGACCCTTGCCATGCACAAATCCGGCAAGGTTTCGGAGCGCATCGAACTGTCGAAACGCCTCACCTCCGGTAAAAACGACAGCACTGACGAGTAAAGATGTTTTTTCGATCTCCGACTTGATCTCTTCGACATCTGCCGGTTCGGCGGTCAGTTTCCCCATCGCAAGCAGCGCATGGTTCTGGCAGTACTGACACCGGAACGGGCAGCCCATCAGGAAGACAACGGTTGCAGCTCGCCCGTACCAGTCCACAGTCGAGATCGGAATTATGTTCTTTGCCATTGTTGAATATACTATTCAATACCTATTACCGACTCCCCATCTTCACAGACTGTAAGAACATTACGGACTTTGCATTTGGATCCAGGCGGGTTTTGTGGGAGTTCATTCGGACTGCCAACGCCCAGCATCTCTAAAATCTGATGGATTCTGTGGTTTCCAACCTTTGCGCCCTTGCGTCCTCGCGTCTTTGCGTTCCTTTGATTTAACGCAAAGTAACCGCGCACGAATAACTGGTACATTTAAGGCAATATCTCTCGAAACTACTTCCTATCAACCCGTTTCACCACAAAATTCGCAATCTCTGTGCACTCTGTGTTCTCTGTGGTTCAATCTATGAGATCATCTAGAGAATATATTATGAGAAATAAAACCACAGAGAGCACAGAGGAACACAGAGTGGGGGTTTTTTGGAGTCGCAGAATATGTCCACGAAGAAGTTAATTTTGTTCAGGTTAATTATGCGCGGTTACAAAGTCGCAAAGTCGCAAAGTCGCAGAGACGCAAAGACGAAGGAGTGACGCCCGCGATTGCTACAACGTGATGGCGGGCTACTGTTCTCGACCACAGAAAACGTCAGAACCAGTTATTTTCATGGTTTGTGGTTGGATGCAACAGAACTAAAAACATTAGACGATAAAATGGAAAGTTTGACAATCAATAGGTTTTTAGATCGTGCCAATCTTCGGGACTGGCTTATAAGTAAGTGGGCACGATGCGCTGAGCCATTCCAACTAACCACGTACGAAGTGTTTTATTTACAATAATTACTGGGGAATATAATCTCATTAATAATAAATTTTGCGGTGGGGGTGCGTAGTTACGTTTAAAAAAACCACGGAATCCATCAGAATCAGGCATACCACTCTTCTTGGACGCGAAGATTGTCAGATCTGCGACAGCGGCAGCATCAACCCCCTGATCCGCCCGCAAGCAGCGTTCAGTCCGAGCAGCACCGCGTCCCGATTGCTCCCGGTGCATAAGAGCGTCGTCATCGGATCGCCCGCGGAGATTTTGCACCCGGGTTGTGGGATGTCCATAATTCTGAGCCCCTCTGTCTTCCTCGCTTCCTCTTTCGCAAGTCCCCTTACGATCGTCTCATCGATTGTGATGTCAGAATCAGCGAAGACGATCGCCTTTCCTGCAAACCCGGATCTATATTCCGTTTTCGATAGCAACTCCAAATCGATCTCTGGCAGCTCGCCTCTGAATGCCCTCACATGCGCACCAAACACGCTGAGCCCGGAAACAGCCTCAACTGTGTCGAGCGTGCCCTGAAACCGCGCATTCACCTCAATTACCACGGGACCGTCCCTGGTTACCAGAAAATCGACGCCGTTTGAGCCGATGAGCCCCAGCTTCAGGATCAGCCGGGTAGCGATTTCACACATCTCGCAGTTATAGTCGCTCTGAAGCGGCGTTATGTTTCCGCAGTATGCGAATCTGTGCGTGGTGAGCCACGGTGTTCCGATCAGTTGCTCGTTTACAGCGATTGCGACCGCGTGGTCGCGCGTGGAGATTACTGAGACGCTTGCCGGAACGCCAGCGAGATATTCCTGAATCAGCAGATATGTTCCGGATTCGGTTTCGTGATCCCCTATCTCCGCCCTGCTGTATGCGAGTCTGTTCTCCACGCCTCCGACACCGTAAATCGGCTTTACCATGACCGGATACTCGATATCGTCCCCGATATCATAGATCTTCGGGTGCGGGACTCCGAGAGTGCGCATATTTTCTGCGAACGACCTCTTGTTTCCGATCGATCTCATGATGTCAGGAGGGTTATTCAGTACACGATAGCCCTTCAGATCGGCGTATTCAAATCCTGTGCCAAGGACGATTGCATCAAAATCCCAGTTCAGGCGGTCCAGACAGTCCAGCAGTTCATCGTCGCTCATAATCTCATCGAATCGCGCATATCGGTCTGCGCACCCCAGAAGATCGGAATCTCCGAAGTGATCCAGCGAATAGACGGTGTATCCTGCGTGCTTTGCCGCACAGACGAGGTATCTGGTGCTGTATCCGATGATCAGTATCTTCATGGTCTCATTCCGAGATTCTGTGTTTGCTTGTGAGGCGATAAACATTGGGTGCGTTCGGACTCAAAACTCAGGGTATCCGCTGAATTCAATCACAAAAGATTTATGTACAAACTCAACAAAAAGAGCATCTCGATTGATGGCGCTCATTGACAGCGTTCTGCGGTCGTATTTCCGTATGATTGGGTAATTATGGATGTAGAATTCACAAAACACGTAGAAGATATGTGTTAAAGAACGGAGGTTTGATAGAGCGTTCATTGTTGATGTTGTACGTGATCCGGAACGAACTGAAAGTGGCGTGGGTGATGTGTGGTATGCTTTTCAAAGAGTTGGAGATAAAGTGTTGAGAGTTGTTGTCAACGGTAAACAAAAACCATATATCATCATAACGAT
>DAOVGE010000200.1 GCA_030672605.1 Methanosarcinales archaeon | reverse complement strand
CGTGATTTAATCATTTTTTACAGAAGTTTATACAAATAAATCACGAATAATACGAATTTCACAAATTACACGAATGTTATCCAATACCGTGGCTGTGTTTGGGGCTATTCGATCTGACCATGTTATTCTGTGACAGTCCCTAAGGCTAACGCTTGACCTGAGCAGCAAGCGCACCGAAGCTGGCGTAAACCAGTTCACCGATTGCGAGGTGCATGTTTTCAAGCGCCTTTGATGGTATGTTCACAGCGAGTTCGAATCCACAATCCAGTTTCACCTGTGAAATCGGACTCGACCGGATGATCTCTGCAACCGTCCCCTGCAGGTGACTCTTTGTGGCATCGGGGTGATTGCGCTTCTGCAGCTCGATATTTGCCGGGTCGATGTGAACCTTTACACGCTCATCAACGCTATAATCCGATATTGCCTCGATTGCAACGTTTTCCACCGTCACAACCACCTGACCGTCCGCGCTGGATGCAATCGTTCCGGAGATTATGTTCTCCTTGACGAGTGTCGGAGCCTTCTTCGCAGCAGTCCTCCCCATAGACGCGCCCCCCAAGGGTGTTGAGATACTCCGGATCATGTCCATCAGATCATCCACAGAGAACGGCTTGATGATGTAATCCTGCGCTCCTGCCTGCATCACTCGATCGATGGTGTCCGGGGACCCGAGCGCAGAGATTGCAAGGATCCGGGCATCCGGGTCATAGTCCATAATCTCCTTAATCACTGTAACCCCATCCACCTTTGGCATCACGATGTCCATAGTAACGACATCGGGTCGCATCCCGGATTCCTTAAGTTCGCGATACTTTGCGATCGCTTCCTCGCCATCGTTTGCGACCCCCACGATCATATATCCACCCTGTGCGTCATCATACGTGTCAATGATCTCCTCGAGCATCTCACGCATGTACTCCGCATCATCCACAATCATTATCCTCTTTGACATTAGTAGGATAGTGGGGCGTAAACCAGATAAATATATCTATCGTGTAATTACCGGGTGTGAATTGAATCAGTTCACATTCTGCATGATTGTGAGGGTCTGCTCCGGAATCTCGGACTCTGCCAGCCGGTATTCCCGCTGTGTCCGGCTGCCCCGCCGTTCAAGTTTGTTCTGGCTGTACATCCTTGCAAGATACGTTGAGACCGTGCTCAGGTTGATGTGGTCGTATGCACGATCATACTGCTTCTTCACATCCATGGATGTGAACCAGACGTGCGGATAATCGAATTTCAGAAAAGCCTCGAGACGCTCTCGGACAGATAGTGACTCTGATATCCGGTCATCAGAACCGACCTTTTCCAGCTGGATTTTGGTACCGGTTGAAAATCCGTTCATGAACCGGATCAGGACCTCCGCCCACCCGGAGCCTTCCGCTTCCATGATGGTGTTGCCACGATCGGTCTCAATCTTCAACCGAGACCTGATGTATCCCGACTCGTTTTTGAGCGTTGAGACCGAGTTGATGAGATTGATCAGCATACCCTTCCAATCAGCACCCTCTGATTGGGTGGTATACCGCCCATCGTTTTCGGTCATTATTTCGAGCCGGGATTTCATAGTTTCCCTTTGTGGATACTTAACCATCCATCCCCTCAGATGCATGGTGTCGTGCGCAGCACTGTTGGCTGCTGATCCGAAACAGGAAGTGCACGGATCAATGTGTGATGTATACACGTGATATCTGTGATCTATCTTATATAAGTATTGTGGTAGCATCAGGAGGATGACCGTTGCGAATTGGAGATAGGTACATTAGAGCATAACACTAACGCATAGAATCCAGTCCATACCGCTTATTGGAGACGTACACGCGTTTTCATGTATGCAGTTCACATCTTCTTGTGAACACGCGAGTGTGACCGTTATGCGAACGTAGTTCGCCTGATGTTAAGCAGATATAGCAAGCACAACAGGTACAGTAGGCGTTGCGTTGGTTTCGGATAGTCCAATCTGTGATCCGCGGAATATGGTAACAGCGTTCTCATCACAGAAATTCGTGTAAACAGTATTCACAGAAAAACATCACTCATCCGTTCGAGAGCGCGCACAATATCAGAATCACCAGTTGCATACGAGAAGCGGATGTGTTCCGCGCTGTTTGCGCCAAACGATGCCCCCGGAACCGCAATAACACCGCGCTCCGCAAGTTCTGCGGCGATCTGATCACCATTGCCGACTCGCGGGAAGAGATAGAACGCGCCCATCGGGGTTGCGCACTCAACACCCATCTCTCGAAGCCCGTTCAGCAGAATGTCCCGTCTGGTTCTGAAGTGCTCCCGCATCTCATAAACACAGTCCTGTGGGCCTGTAATTGCAGCAAGCGCTGCGAATTGCGCGACCGATCCTGCGCACGCCTGCACATACTGGTGCACCTTGTGAAACTGTTCGATGTATTCAGGTCTCGCCGCAAGATAGCCGAGGCGCCATCCGGTCATGGAGTAGGTCTTGGATGCCGCATTCACAGTGACCACATTGTCTGTGAACTCCGCAGGGCTTGCGTGTTCACCCTCGTAGATCAAAAACTCGTAGACCTCATCAGAGATGATTGTGAAATCGTAGTCCTCGGCAAGCTCGGCTAACGCCCGTATATCCTTTCTCGACTGAACAGACCCGCACGGGTTGGACGGCGAGTTCACAATGAGAACCTTTGTGTTGCGCGTTACCTGCTCGGCTACAACATCCGGATCCATCACAAGATCGACGAGCGGAACGCCGATCGCTCTGCCACCAGCGATTCGTGATAACGCGCTGTACGAGACAAAACCGGGGTCGGGGATCAAGACATCGTCCCCCGGCTCAACCAGAGCCTGCAAAACTATGTGCAGCGCCTCGCTCGCCCCGGCGGTCACGATGATCTCATCAGGAGTTACGGAGATATTGTTGTCACGCACAAACTTCTCGCTGAGCGCATCTCTCAGCTCCGGTATGCCCGCGCCCGGGGTATATCTGGTATGCCCGCGTCTGATCGCATCGATGGCTGCATCGCAGATATGCTCAGGCGTCGGGAAGTCCGGCTCACCGAGTCCGAGATTGATACTGTCTGTGCCTGCCGCTTCGAACATCTTGCGTATGCCAGAGATGTCGATATCTGATACCCGGTCTGTGAATGATCTCATCTGTTTACACCTGCTCTCGTGATCTGGAAATATCTCTGCATCATATATTATTATTCCTGCTACCGCCTCTTCCGAATGTGTTTGGATGAGGTGAAAAAACCACGAGATTCCACGAGATTAACACAGAAATCTTGTGGAGATCTGTGTAATCTCGTGGTTCCCACCACAAGTTATCGAACAAAGAGTGTCCCCCACTCCGAATCGTCAATAGAAGCTACTCTGCCACTTTCACCATGCTCGGGCGGATCACCTTCGATTTCAGTTTGTAACCGCACTGCATAACCTCAACAACGGTTCCGCTCTCCGCATCACACGTCACCCTGGCAATCGTCTCATGCAGGTACGGGTCGAAGGTCTGACCATCCGCATCGATCAGTGATACGCCTTCTTTCTCCAGCACATCACGAAACTGCCGCAGAATCATCTCTATTCCCTTTTTGGTGGTATCCGCATCGCTATCCGGTGGAATAGATTCAAGAGCACGCTCAAAATTATCCACGACATCGAGCAGCGAGAGAATGATATCCTCTTTTGCATATTCGATCGATTCCATCGTTTCTTTTGCGTTCCGCTTCTTATAATTCGCAAAATCCGCCTGCAACCTCTGCAACCGATCAAGGTACGACTCTGCTCGCTCTTCGCATTCCTTGAGCTGATCTTCCAATCCATGGAGTGATTCTTCGGCTTCCCCGGAGTCTTCCACATCCGGTTCTGCGCCCTCGCACTCGCCTGCAATCTCAGAATCGGTCATAATCGTGTGGTGCCTGCCCTGGACTCGGAGTCAGTTCCTTGCGCTCGGATGCGAGCACGTCATCGACCCGGATTATCATGGTTGTTGCGTCGGTTGCTGATTTCAGCATCTGGTCCTTCACGCGGAACGGCTCCACGACCCCGTGCTTATACATATCCACGATTTCGCCGTTGTACACGTCGATTCCGGATGTTGCGCCGCCAGCGATGTGACTTGATTTGAGCGCAGTCAGCATATCAGTGGCATCGAGCCCTGAGTTGTGCGCGAGTGCGTAGGGGAGTGTCTCCAGTGCATCGGCATACGCAGTGATTGCAAGCTGCTCCTTGCCGCCGACTGTTGCGGCATACTCCCTGAGGCGAAGCGCAAGTTCGATCTCGCATGCGCCGCCGCCAGCAACGGTCGTACCATCCTCGGCAACATCCGCAACAACCCGCAGCGCATCGTTCAGCGCACCCTCTATCACGTCCACCACATGCTCAGTTCCGCCGTGAACAACCAGAGAAACAGTTTTCGGATTCGTGCATTCCGTTATGTAGATCAGTTCCTCATCCTCGGCGCCAGTCTCTTCAACGAGTCCGGCAAAACCAAGATCGCCCTCTTCCACATCCACAATGTTTGAGAGGATGGTTGCACCGGTTGCACGTGAGATCGCTTCCAGATCATTCTCATTGACTCGCGCAACCCCGAGTACGCCGCGTTTAATAAGATAACTCTGCGAAGACTCGGTTATGCTCTGGGTGCAGAAGACTGCGTTCACGCCGATGTTAACGAGCACATCGATGTCCGATTTGATGGCTGCCTCCTCTCCATCGTAAAATCCTTGCAATTCATCGACAGATTTTATCTTAACCTTGTCCTTGCTCTTTCCACCGGGCATCTTGCCAAATTTCCGGTATTCGATGCCTGATGTGAGCAGTGCGATGCGTGCGCCCTTTACACGCTTTGGCATGCCATCGTGCACACGTCTCTTGTCGATTACGACGCCTGAGACCAGTTCGGTGTCCTCGATCTTCTTTCCGACGCTCTTCTGGATCCTGACGTTGGTGAAGACATCGACGGTTCCGTTTTTGATCGCTTGTACAGCCTGCACACAGAGTGGTGCCAGATCGTCGCATGCGATCGCTTTTCCAACCATCGCGGTCGCTGCGATGCCACGCAGGATATCTGAGTCATCCGGCGAGATCTCGGTTGTGAGATCGCTCATAATTTCGTGTGATCTCTGTTCCGCCATCCGGTATCCCGTGATGATCGTTGTGGGATGGATGCCCCGCTCCATCAGCGTGCCAGCTTTGTTCAGCAGTTCGCCTGTGAACATCACGGACGCGGTGGTACCGTCCCCTGCTTCCTTCTCCTGAGTGCTCGCAACAGCGACGATCGTCTTTGCGCTCGGATGCTCCACAGCGATCTTGCGCAGGATTGTCTCCCCGTCATTGGTGATCGTGACATCGCCTGCAACATCCACAAGCATCTTGTCCATGCCGCTCGGGCCGAACGTCGATTTTACTGTGTTTGCAACAGCCATCGCTGCGGTGATGTTCATCTGCACGGCGTCGTTTCCGTGTACATGCTCCTTGCTCGGATCAATTACGATTATTGGTTGAGTGATCTGTCCAGCCATTGATGAATCTCCACAATTGGTATTGAATCAACTGATAGTACTTCTATAAAAAGATTGCGAAGCTTCGATCGTGGCACCTATAGTTCACACGAGTCCAACACCCGACCAGTCGTACATGCTCAATAACTTGTGGTAGGAATCATGAGATTACACAGTCTGCGAAGCAAAGGCGTTGCCATCTCCACAAGATTTCTGTGTTAATCTTGTGTAATCTCGTGGTTTTATGCGGGTATCCACACAATATTGGGTAAGTACTACCGGTCTGCCCCTGCCCTCGCTTTAGCTTCACCCACGTTCCGGTCCCGCCCGCATCCCATCGATTATATTATAACATCACACACGGAATCAGAAGTATGTTCACAATCATAACAGGCGCCCAGTTTGGAGACGAAGGCAAAGGGAAGATCGTTGACATCTTGAGTAAGGATTACGACCTCGTCGTCAGGTTTCAGGGTGGAAATAACGCAGGACACACCGTAATCGTCGGAGACGATACGTACAAACTCCACCTGATCCCGTCAGGCGTGCTCGCCGACGCCCGCATCCTGATCGGTCCCGGCGTGGTTCTCGATCCGGGAGTTCTTCTTCAGGAGATTGAGATGCTGAAGAACGTAGGTATATGGATAACTCCGGAGAAACTCGGAATTGACGCAAAAACCAGTATCATCATGCCATACCACATCGAACTGGACAAGCTGCGTGAGCAGGAGAGGACGCGAAAGATCGGAACGACCGCCCGCGGCATCGGGTTTGCGTACATCGACAAGATATCCCGAGATGAGGTGCGGCTCGCGGACCTTGCTTACGAGGACGCATTTCTTGCGGCAATGGACGAGCTTGCAGTTCAGAAGGAGCGTGCAATTGAGGAGCTTGGAGGCGACTCTGGCGTTGTGCGTGCAAGTATCCCCGATTACACCGAGTACGGCGCTCTGCTCAGACCATACCTGACCGACGTCTCTTACGAACTGAACCATGCGCTCGACTCCGGCAGAAGCGTGCTCGCCGAGGGTGCGCAGGGTGCGCATCTTGATATCATCCACGGCACCCAGATATTCGTGACGTCGTCGAGCACCATTGCAGGGGGTGCATGCGTATACCTTGGTGTGGGACCGATGAGGGTGGACCGCGTGATAGGTATCGTCAAGGCGTACATCACGAGGGTCGGAGAGGGACCGCTCCCGACCGAAGAGCACGGTGAAGTCGGAGATCGTTTGAGAGATGCTGGCGGCGAGTTCGGAACGACCACCGGACGACCGAGGCGGTGCGGCTGGGTCGATGCCCCGCTCACCCGAAAAGCCGTGCACCTCAACGCGTATTCGGAAATTGTGATCACAAAACTGGACGTTCTGACCGGGATTGACCCGATCAGGATATGCACGGGTTACGAGCTGGACAATCAGTGTATTGAGTATCCTCCTGAGATTTCGTCCGATCTCGAGCGTTGTGTTCCAGTGTATGAGGAGATGGCTGGCTGGGACCAGGACATCTCAGATGCAAAAGGGTTTTCCGATCTTCCAAAAGCCGCACAGGATTATGTGCGTCGGATAGAGGAGATT
>DAOVGE010000053.1 GCA_030672605.1 Methanosarcinales archaeon | reverse complement strand
GAGCATCGTCGCTCTTGTGTTCATAGTCGGATTGACCATTACATAATCTCGTGTTTTTTCGCCTCAGCTAAACAGATACGAAAATAGAAAAACCCCTTCGAAACTGTGGATCAGCACAACAAGCGGTAGGCTTCTCGTTTTCTGAAAGACGTACCCGAGGATCAGTCCTGAGAAGATCCCGAATGCAATTTCTGAGCCGTTGCCGTATCCTGAGTGCATGATGCCATACAGAACAGCCGTTACGAGCAATGCATAGTGCATGCCATAGAACTCTTCGAACGCCGTCTGTATGAGCGATCTGAATATGATCTCCTCGACCGATGCTATAAATAGCATTATCAATACAAAAATCAGAACATGGGCAATGCCTGCCTCTGACAACAGCGGTACCGGATTGAGGATTCGGCGTTCGGCGATGCCGAGAAGAGACCCGAGCACAATCGCTGCTGGTATGTATTTCAGTACAACCCTGTTGACTCCGGGTTCGCCATATCCTAACCGCCCCGTCTTTGTGACGATGTAGATTGCCGGAAGCATCGCACAACCCACCAGCAGATACCAGTGCAGTCTGGTCGAAGAGAAAGAGAGGGGCATTGCGATGATCATGATTCGGAATAATGGTAGCAGCAACAACCTCTGCATCAGTGCCACGTCACTATCATCACCCCCCCGGATTATCAAAATATAAATAATGAATAAATTAAATATATATATTGCCATGCCATGCACGACCAGTCCGTTAAATATCAGCACCTCGCCGATTGCGAGGAGAAGCAACGGAACTATTATCCTTTTATCCGGAATCATATTTGTTACTATTCTACCTGATGTTATATCAATATGACACACTTCTATTCTCAACGACCCGCAACAGCCAAAAAAAGCTGAAATCACAATGGTTTTTTTAAAAAATATGTCGTGTTTGTACTTTATATCACATTAAGTATGCATATAATAGGCTATTAGTATGATTTGAACAAAATTCCAATCCCTAATTCGAATTACGGGGGTGACAGTTGACCATTACCTTTATGTTGATGCGCGACTCCAACATAACATCCCGGAGCCAAACCCCATGATCATCGCAGCCCTACCCGCGTACAACGAGGAGAAGCACATCGCAGAGGTGATCATTGGTGCAGCGAAACACGTCGATCGTGTGGTTGTGGTGGACGATGGCAGCACCGATAGAACGTCCGCAATCGCCCTTGCATGCGGCGCAGTCGTGGTACGGCACGCGAGAAACAGGGGGTACGGTGCCGCCATACGTGCGTGTTTTGAGACTGCAAAGAGGATGCATGCAGATACACTGGTAACACTCGATTCTGATGAGCAGCATGACCCTACGGATATCCGGCAACTCATCCATGCACTGGACGAGGGCTCTGATATCGTGATTGGCTCACGCTTTAGAGGGGATAATGGGCGTTGCATTCCGCTGTACCGGAGAATTGGCATACGGGTGCTCACTGCTGCGACAAATGCGGTGGGTGGTATGGCTGTATCAGACTCGCAGAGCGGTTTTCGTGCGTATTCGAGAAAAGCGATGAGCACAATAGAGATAACAGCATCCGACATGTCTGCCGGATCAGGAATACTCTTTCAGGCAAAGAAACACAAGCTAGAAATCAGTGAGGTTCCGATAACCTGCCGGTACGATGTCGGCAGCACATCCAGCCAGAATCCGGTGCATCACGGAACAATCGTTCTGGCAAGCATACTGCGGAAGGCGGCGCAGGACCATTCAACATGCATCGGAATTGCTGGAATTGCTGGATTACTGCTCGGCGCGAGTATTGTAGGAAATGAGATCATGGACAGCAATGGATTACCGCTCGCGCTCTTGATGTTATCCGCTGTCGGTATATGCACGGGGGTTGTGCTGCAGCCGATCGTGGATGCATATCATGAATCGGAGAAGGACGATCTATGAGGCGGCAGGTGGCGGTCGATGCCACTCTTTTTTGAGATTGTGCGATAAAGATGTTCCTTGCATGAGAATATCGATGCTGCAACACCGGTTTTTCCCTTCGATCGGGGGCATGCAGGAGCATGTACACATCCTGGGAAGAGAACTGGTCAAAAGAGGCAACGAGGTCACTGTTTACACACTAAACAGCCTGGATAATGAAGATATTCCATGTCTGCACCTTGTACCCCCGGCAATCACACGGACTGCCAGGAGCCCGGGTCTTCCTGAGAAGGAGACAGTCGATGGGATCTGCGTGAGGCGGTTTGATGTCGCGCTCAGGTTCTGGAGTTTCATCTGGAGCCCGGGTCTGTTCAGGGAATTGAAGATGGACATCGAGAAATGTGACATCGTCCACGCCCATGGCTACCATCTGTTATCCAGCGTTTATGGCTGCTATATCGCAAAAAAAAGAAGAAAAACATTTGTTCTCACAGGGCATGACATGCTCATAACTGATGACCTGCCACTCAGTGCCAGAATCCTCAAAAGGATATACGACCTGAGTCTCGGCAGATATCTCCTCAAGAACA
Source organism: Methanosarcinales archaeon (assembly GCA_030672605.1). Classification (GTDB taxonomy): domain Archaea; phylum Halobacteriota; class Methanosarcinia; order Methanosarcinales; family Methanogasteraceae; genus Methanogaster_C. The sequence continues at coordinate 2,704 of DAOVGE010000053.1, read as the reverse complement.
CATCGAAGATAATCGCGCTAACAGAGGATCAGATCGAGCAGTACACTAACAGAGGCGGAGATGAATCGAGGATAACGGTGATACCGAACGCAATAGATCTGGAAAAATATGTGAGTTGCGAAGATCCTGCTAAAGATAAAAGCGGCAATAGCCTGCTCGTTGTTGGCAGAATTGAGAAATACAAAGGGATTCAGGATGTGGTCGGGATGATGCCGGCATTGCTTGCGAGCGAGCCTGATGTCAGGTTGACGATCGTCGGGGGCGATTCCGGATTCAGGCGTGAGATAGAGGATCTTTCCGATAGGATCGGAGTTAGAGAGAAGGTTATCTTCACGGGCGAGGTCTCAAGAGAGGATCTGTTGAAAAAGTACCGGGAGGCAGATATCTTTGTGCTTCCGTCAAGGATGGAGGGATTTGGTATTGTTCTCCTGGAGGCGATGGCTAGCGGACTTCCCTGTGTTGCTTACTCGATTCCATCGGTCAGGACGCTCATAGAGCATGGAAAAACCGGTCTGCTTGCGGAGAATGAGGAGAAGTTCTTCGAGAGTGTCCTCTGTTTATTAAAGAACGATTGCGTCCGGAGTAGGATACGCGAGTCTGGCTTGGAGTATGTTAAACGGTATTCGGTCGGGAATATGGCGGATCTGACCGAGCAGGTGTACGGAGGAGATTAGCATCCCTGAGATGTGCACGCTCAATAACTTGTGGTGGGAACCACACAATTTCACAGATTTCCACAAGATTTTTGTGTTAATCTTGTGCAACCTCGTGGTGTTATATGCGGATATCCACACAATATTGAGTAAGTGCCCTGAGATGTATGATATGTACGTACGGGGTGAATGAAGATGCTAAGGAGGGTTGCAAAGAATATTGCGGCGTTGTTCACCGCTCATTTCGTGGTTGCGTTCCTGCTGCTCGCATTGTCAGTTGTAATCGCCAGAACACTGGGGGATGTCGCATTTGGTAAATACTCCTTCGTTATTGCCTTAACCGCCATCTTTGCCATCTTTTCGGATATAGGATATAATACGTTGATGGTGAGAGAGGTTGCGAGAGATCCGGCGCAGGCAGGCAGGTACCTCAAAAATATCCTCGGCATACGCCTGGTGTTGTCGCTCATAATCTTCACCGCGATTGTGATAATAGTCAATGCAACAGGTTATCACGCGGATATGAAGAATCTCATCTATGTATTTGCCATATACACGCTCATCTTATCCATCTCTGACGTTTTCAAGATGGTATTCCGCGCATCCGAGAGAATGCAATACGAATCAGCCATAACGATGATATCGAACATTGTGAGAGTCGTTCTGGGAGTATCGGTTCTGCTGCGGGGTTATGGGTTGATGGGAATCGCACTCGTCTTCCTATTATATTCTCTTCTTGATCTTCTGCTGAGTTTTGTGGTCTGCAAAACGAGATTTGTAAAACCCGGGGTGGCGCTGGATCCGGGTTTCTGGAAGGGCACGGTTATGGTTGCGTTACCGATGGGGCTTGTTACAATCCTCAGTCTGATATACATAAGAACCGATACAATAATGCTCGCGATTATGGGTGGAGTTGCGGTTGTGGGCTGGTATAACGCTGCGTATAATCTGGTTCTGGGGTTCACGCCGATCCCGCACCTCTTTATGAACGCCATCCTCCCATTGATGTCGCGCCTCCATGTATCTTCGAAGGACTCGCTTGTGATGGGGTATGAGAAGGCACTTACGTATCTCTTGATTTCGGGCTTGCCCATCGCAATGGGGATGTCGCTGCTTGCCGATGAGATCATTCTCCTTCTCTACGGCGAAGGGTTTGCAAATTCGGTGATCGCTCTTGAGATACTGGCGTGGGACGTGCTCTTAATCTTCATCTGCCTGCCGCTTGGTTTCATGCTTGTCGCAATAAACAGGCAGAACCGGATGGCTGTAATCGTCGGAGGGTGTGCCCTCTTAAATATCGTCCTGAATCTGATATTGATTCCCGGTTTCAGTTATATTGGGGCGGCGATTGCCACACTGATAACCGAGATCGTTCTCTTTCTGGCATATTTCTATGTCATCTCTAAATATTTATATAAATTATCACTTCATAAAATTGTCATGAGACCGTTGATCGCAACTGCCGTTACCGCTCTCTTTATCCATCTCTGCAGCGGGCTCAATCTGGTTGTGATCATCATATCCGCAGCGGTTCTCTACCTTGTTGTGCTTTACCTGATAGGCGGGTTCGATGAGGAAGATCAAAGGCTGCTGAGTGTTCTTATTTCCGGAAAGGGGAGATGATGTGAACTTTTGGTACGTGCTTAATATTGTGCGGGGTTCTTCGCTGTTCCGTGTGGGTGACACGAGCACCATTCTGCTAAATGAGGCATCGGTGCAGAAGAGCTATCCAGGATAAAACATGGGGAATAAAACCACAGAGGACACAGAGAGTCACAGAGAGATGTAACCTGTTTTAAGATGGTATTTGTAAGTAATTGTCAATAAGAAAACTCTGTGTTCCTCTGTGACCTCTGTGGTTAATTATCTATAAAACATAATAAAGAATTTCATCACCATGACTCACCCCAGTCGGGTCACCCTGATTTCCAACTACCCACACGAAATAGCGAAGAGCCGAAAATCCCAGTGAAATGCACCCGGAGACTTTTGTTCTTTGCGCCATCGCGTCTTTGCGTCTTTGCGTTATTGTTTTCTAATTTAACGAGAAA
>DAOVGE010000011.1 GCA_030672605.1 Methanosarcinales archaeon | reverse complement strand
GATGGAGGCGCTGCGCCAGGTGCGGCTGCTTGAGATCAAGGATGAACTCGTAAAGCGAGGCGCCGGGGTCGGCGCTGGCGGGATTACGGATGTAACAAACCTCTTCAAGGATTCGGGGTCCGCGATAATCAAACGTGCGGTTGCGAAGGGGTGTGTGCTTGCGCTCACGCTCCGCGGGTTTGCTGGCATAGTCGGGCAGGAGATTCAGCCAGACCGCCGCCTCGGATCCGAGTTCTCTGACCGGGCAAAGAAGGCAGGAGTCGGCGGGATATTCCACACCGATGAGCTGCCCGCGTACGGAATCACGGATGTTGAAGTTGCGGCACTGCGAGGCGAAGTTGGTGCGGGACCCGATGATTGCGTGGTGATTGTCGCTGATTCGCATGACCGGGCAGTGAATGCGCTGCACGGGGTATCCGAGAGGGCAGAGCAGGCACTATCCGGCGTACCCGAGGAGACCCGGAAGATGCTTGCGGATGGCACCACTGCTTACCTTCGACCGCTCCCGGGCGCTGCCCGGATGTATCCCGAGACCGATGTTCCAGCAGTTCCGATACAGGGCAGAATCGACAGGATACCGGTTCCTGAACTGCTCTCAGAACGAAAAGACCGTTATGTAGCAGAGTACCAGCTCTCCGAGGATCTGGCACAACAGATCGTATATTCGAGGAACCTGAGTCTCTTCGAAGATATCATGAAGTCGGTGAGCGCGGGTGTGGATGCTACGCTGGTGGTGCGAACCCTGACCGCGACCCTGACTGAAATTACGAAAGAAGGAATCTCTGTTGAAAAATTACAGGATAATCATTTCATAGAATTATTTGGCTTGATAGCAGATGACAAGATTGCGAAGGAGGGGATAATTGCGATATTACGCATACTTGCAGAGCAACCGGATCGCTCGGCGGAAGATGCCGCTGCAAGCCTCGGTCTCGTCGGTACGGATGAAGAGACCGTTGCAGATGTGGTTGCGAGAGTTGTTTCCGAGCGGCGTGACTTTGTGCATGAGCGCGAGATGGGTGCGCTCGGACCGTTGATGGGTGTTGTGATGCAGGAGCTGCGAGGCAAGGTGGACGGCAAATTAATCAACAGGATACTTGCTGAGAGGATCAGAGAGGAGTTGTCATGATCAGCGTGAATCGATACAAATGCGGATACTGCGGTGCATGCGTCTCGGTCTGCCCAGTCGGCGCAATCGAACTCGTGGAGACATGGATTGAGATATCGGACGACTGCACCGAATGCGGGATATGTGCAACTGTATGCCCGATCGGCGCAATCGAGATTCTGAAATGAAGACGGTCGAGGGTAGAGAGGTTTTGAGATGAAGGAGAAGTATGATGTCGTTATCGTCGGCTCGGGTCCGGCTGGCTCGATCACCGCAAAGACCATCGCCTTACAAGGGCTCGATGTGCTCATGATTGAGAAGAGGCAGGAGATTGGAGATCCGGTCAGATGCGCCGAGGGAGTTGCAAAACCACAGCTCAGAAGGCACATAGAACCGGATGAGCGATGGATCGCAGCAGAGGTCAAAGGTTCGCGGATATTTTCGCCGGATGGAACCCATGTTGAGCTATCAGAGGACGTTTCGGGAGCAGAAGTAGGCTACACGCTCGAACGCAAGGTTTTTGATCGCGCACTCGCCAACGAGGCAGCACTCGCCGGGGCAGAGGTGCGCGTCAAGACACGGGCAACAGGCGTGATAATTGAAGACGGATATGTCCGGGGCATAACAGCAATGCATCTCGGCGAGGAGCGCGAGATTCGTGCGGATATCGTGATCGGTGCGGACGGCGTAGAATCCAAGATCGGCAGATGGGCTGGAATCGATACAACGCTTCAGCCCTACGAGCTCGAGTCCGGTGCGCAGTTCCTTGTTACAAACATCGACATCAACCAGGACCACTGCGAATTTTATCTCGGAAACGCGATAGCGCCGACCGGGTATCTCTGGGTCTTTCCGAAGGGCGAGCGGTCTGCAAACATAGGGCTTGCGATCGGCGGTGATACATGCTCCAAAAATCGCCCGATCGATCTTTTGCGTGATTTCGTGGAGACGAGATACGACGACGCCAAGATCCTCGAGATTGTGGTCGGCGGCGTGCCAACGTCGGGACCGCTCGATGAGATGGTTGTGGATGGGTTGATGCTGGTTGGCGATGCGGCACGCCAGTCGGATCCGCTCACAGGCGGCGGCATCATCAATGCGATGGATGCGGGAAAAATCGCAGGAGAGGTCGCAGCGCACGCAATTGTGGAAGGAAACGTATCAAAGGAGAGATTGCAGGAATACGACACCATCTGGCGGGAGAAACACGGCAAACGGCTGAAGCGATCGCTTGCCGTGAAGAACCGTTTCGTGACGATGGCTGACGATGACCTGAACAAGCTCATGCACTCTATTGAGGATGTTGATTTCAGCACGATGGACGTCTTCGGACTGCTGGTAACATTGGTTCGCAGGAACCCGAAGATGCTCTGGAGCTTGCGGAAGCTGTTTTAACATTCGTGAAATTCGTTCAAACGTGCCATTCGTGATCCATAAGCGCTTAACGCCACACCAGCGCATTTCATCTACGAGACGCTTGCACTCGCGAATTACCGGAGAGCCGAGTTGTACCATGCTTTTTGCTGATTCTAACGGATTCTGTGGTTTTCAAAAGATGCCGGAAGAAGTGATTTTTCATTCTTCGCGTCTTTGCGCCCTCGCGTCTTTGCGTTTCTTTGATTTAACGCAAAGTCGCAAAGTCGCAGAGACGAGAAAGACGAAGGAGTGACGCCCGCGATTTCTACACATGTGAGGGCTACTGCTATCGACCACAGAAAACGTCAGAACCATGCTTTTTGAAGTGGATACGTTGAACTCTTCTTTGGGTTCTTCGCTGTTTTGTATGGGTAACACGAGCACCCATTCTGCTAAATGGGGCATCGGTGCAGAAGAGCTATCCTGGAATAAAACATGGAGAATAAAACCACAGAGGGCACAGAGAGTCACAGAGAGATGTAACCTGTTTTAAGATGGGATTTACGAGTAATGGTCAATAAGAAAACTCTGTGTTCCTCTGTGA
>DAOVGE010000156.1 GCA_030672605.1 Methanosarcinales archaeon | reverse complement strand
ATCAACCGATATATTCTTTGGCAGGGCATGAAAGGTAGACGCCATGCAGGAATTGAACCTGCATTCACATTCCGCAGAATTTATCCAAAAAGAACGCGAGTGGCACCCCATTTCTGATAAAGTACTCACCATAATCTTTGACACGATTGTACCACTGATGTCCTGTTGTTGGATGCTCTTCATCTTCCAAAACATCATGAGATAAATCATCAACGTGGTGCCTTACAACTTCTTTGTATGCTTCATCAAGCATATCGTCAAGTTCCTCAACTGTAAAGCTACTGATCTCCGAATCTCCTCTTCCTGCACGTTCATCGATCATGTGACCTCTAATCTGCCCAAATTTGTCAGAGACCTTTGAACTAAGTAGGCGTTTCGGATCGTTCTTTGGAGGATATCCGATGTGCATGTCGCCATTTACTCTATTTACTCCTATGATCACTGAGACGGACTCTGTAGTCTTCCCCACAACACAGAATTGAGCATCACGAAGAAACTCAGGGATTTTATCGTCTCCACGTTCTCTTGCATATTTAAGTATAGTCATTCTTGTTAACCCCATAAGTAGAGGTCGATACTACTTTTAATTCTTCTGGTCAGGACTTCTTCCTCTTGTATTTCACGTTGTATTTTTGGTGTGAGCTTGGATCGTGCAGTCTGTAATCTGACAGCCATCGCTTCACTGAGCTTCGCACCCTCAGTGCTCACCGAAAAATAAAGTAGCAAAGTTTATCTGATGGCACTCCACATCCCTGACATTCGTGCGATTCGTTCAAACGTGTCATTCGTGATCCCTTCTGCCAATTTTATCACGAATTTCACGAATGGACGAATGACACGAATTTAACAGGTTATTTTTTTGGTAAGCCCTAAATTGCGCTCTGCCATCCCATAATTCTCTTTTTGCTGATTTTGATTTTGTCCAGTTTGCCAGAGAGTTCCCCGGCGTCAGCCGCAAGCAGATCTTTCGGTGTCATTATGCCTACGGATTGTAACTGCTCTGCGATCGTATCGCCGATACCCTCGATTGCGGTTAATGGGTTTGCGGGTTTCTTTTTTTTGGCAGTCTTTCCCTTACCAGTCTTGCCTGTGTCCTTACTGTTGCTCCCGCCCCCACTCTTGCCTTTCTTCTCTTTCTGCTCCTTCTGCTTTTTCGTTAGCTCGATGTAGCTGCAGTACGGGCATCCAATCTCCCACGGACGTGCCCCCTCCCTTGCGATTCGGACATGGTGCAGCCCGTGCTCCTCGCATATCGTGTCGGTTATGACCAGTTCCCCGTATCGCGGCGGCGGGAGCGGCAGCGTGAACTTGCAGTCCCCGCTCTCGCTGTTACATTTGATGAATCTGCCCCCGCTTCTTGATAGCTTCACAACGAGATCGGATTTGCACTCAGGGCACGGACCAACAACCGGATCGTCTCCGGCTGCCTCGGCAGCCTCCCACTTGAGATGGTTGCAGTACGGGCACCCAACCTCAATCGGGCGTTTCCCTGATTGTGCAATCAAGAGGTTGTGCATATTGTGCTCCTCGCAGATTTTGTCTGTTATCACCACCATCCCGTACTTCGACGACGGAATTGAGAGCGTGAACTTGCAATCCGGATAGTTGGTGCATCCTATGAACATGCCAAAGCGCGACGGGCGCACCACCATGTCCGCGCTGCATTCCGGGCAGGGGCCGACCACGGTGTCAGTATACAGCCCGTCACGCAGACCTTCCGCGATCTTCTCCTGATTCGTCACCAGATCATCAAAAATGGAATCGAGCATCTCTTTTGACTTGTTTACCACAGCGTCCTCTGTTATCTTCCCCTCTGTGATTGCGTACATGTCTTCTTCGAGCTTGCTCGTCATATCAGGGACTACGACCATGTTGGCATACTTCTCCAGTGTGTCAACCACTGAATACGCTGTTTTTGTCGGTTGAATAGGATTTCCATGGACATAAGCGCGATCGTAGAGCTTCTGGATGATTTCGTGGCGGGTTGACTTAGTTCCGAGTCCCAGATCCTCCATCACCTTGATAAGCCGCGCCTGACCGAATCTCGCCGGCGGTTTCGTAGTCTTGCTCTCGATATCGAACTTCTCTATGCCGAGCGTCTGCCCGACCTTCATGTCCGGCAGTATGCGATCCTTTGATTCGTGATACGGGTAGTAATATCTCCATCCGGGCTCAACAAGGACCGCGCCGTTCGCAACGAAGTCCTCTCCTTTTATGTCCACAACGACACGAAGCGTCTTCCAGAGAGATGCATCTGCGAAAGTTGCGAAGAACCTCCGGACAACAAGCTCGTAAACCTTCCATTCATCGGCTTTTAGTTGATCCCTCTTTGCGAGCGATGCCGGATGTATCGGGGGGTGGTCTGTCGTCTCTTTCTTTCCAGCAGTCGGTTCGAGCGGTTTTTTTAGCAATTCTGATGCGTATTTTCCGAATTCTCCACCAAGAAACATTGACACAAGAGATTTCAGATCGAGAGTCTTTGGATAAACGGTGTTGTCGGTTCGCGGGTAGGATATGAACCCGTTCATGTACAGGCTCTCGCCAATCCGCATCGCATTCGCGGGGCTGAGCCCGACCCTGCTCGCTTCTCTGATGAACTCGGTGGTGTTGAACGGCGTCGGCGGCTTTTCTGTCCGTTTCCCAGCTTTTAATTCCGAAACTGTTCCGGTTTTAGCATCCATAACCCTTGAAAAGACGACGTCGAGTTCTTCCTTGTCCCAGAACCTGTCTTTTCTGTGCTTCGATGTGAACTCTTCCGTGTGAGTCGCATAGAGTTCCCAGTACGGTTTGGAAACGAATACGTCCCTCTCCTTCTCCCGATCCACGATCAGAGCAAGAGTTGGCGACTGGACCCTACCCACCGATAAGAACCGCTTTCCGAGCCTCTTCGACGTGACAGAGAGGTATCGAGTCAGTGCGGCACCCCATATCAGATCGATTACCTGGCGCGACCCACCTGCCGCCGCAAGATTAAAATCAATCTCTCCGAGGTGCCCGAACGCATCCTTAATCTCTTTTGGTGTGATCGCGCTGTATCTTGCTCGCTTTGCTTTGACCTTCGGATTCACATTCTTCACGATATCCAGAGCCTCTACGCCGATCAACTCCCCTTCACGATCATAATCAGTCGCTATCGTTACGCTATCAGCCTTTTTCCCGAGCGTTTTGAGCGCGGATACTATTTTGGTGTTCCGCTTGTCCGGGACTGTCACGATATCCGCGTGGATGAGGTCACGAGCATCCGTCTTCTGCCAGCTGTTGTAGCTCTCCGGAAAATCGACGCCGACCACATGCCCGCTGAGCCCGATCACCACCGCGTCGCCGGATCCATAAGTGTTCACCCCGCTCACTCTCGACATCTTTGATGCGCTGCCGAACAGGATACCTGCGATCCGCTTCGCCGTGTTATGCTTCTCGGTTATGATCAGGTGCATAGTCTCGTGTTATAGAGATGTGCTATATATGTGTTACGAAACCGGAACCGTGAACCGGAAGGTGCTGCCATGCCCCTCACTGCTCTCCGCCCAGATTCTTCCGCCATGCATCTCGATTATCTTCTTTGCCGTCGAGAGCCCGAGACCGGTCCCACGCGAATCAGGATCCACCATATAATACGAATCAAAGACCCTGTCAATTGCAGCTTCAGGAATGCCTACGCCCGTATCTGCGACTGATACCAACAATTTGCCATTCTCGGCAGATGCGGCTATGAAAATCTTGCCCTCTGATGTGAATTTTATCGCATTGCTCAGGATATTTGCGAACGCGCGGGTCAGCCGATCCCGATCGCCGGGAATCGCCGGAAGGTTAGGCGGCAGCTCCTTTTCCAACTCAATTCCTTTGAGTTCGAGCGTCTGCAGCATATACCGGGTTGTGTTGTCTATAATATCTGTGAATGATACCTCCTCCTTCTTCAGTGGAACATTTCCGGCTTCGAGATTGGCTAGTTCGGCGATGTCTATAGTCATCCGCGTGATGTGGTCGATCTCCTGATTTATGGCATCCAGACTCTCCTTCTGTTCTTTTGTTATCCTGCCGAGATGCTGATCCCTCAGCAGTTCCACATGCCCATCGATTGCGGTCAGCGGGATGCGCAGTTCCTCAGCGGTTCTGGCAAAAAACTTGTCTTTCTCAATTTCCACAGCCTCCAATTCGTCGCTCTCTATAATCGGTTCGGCTTCTTCGACCGGATGGTACCATTCCGTGGCAAATCCGGCATACCCGATCAGAACCAGCGTGATCAGCCATATTCCGAAGAGCAGTGTTGCGCTTAGTGGGGTAAAGGCGCTAACTGCTGCGATTACTATCGTTCCGATAAATACAAATATTAGTCCTGTGCGCGAGATGTTTTGCATTGATTGTCACCTTACCATAGTTGTTTTACAGTGCCGACCCAATCTAATTATACCTATCGCATAATCAGGTTCACAAAAATAATTTTTTCGCGTGCGATAGATACGGTAGCAGTCTCCCGCATATCAATCGGTGGTATCCGTTCGCTGCGCGTTTTAAGATGAGTACAACACCACAGTCCTTGCGGTCAATTGTGAGTGGAAAGACTGAGGGATATGTCATTTCGTCAGTTTTTGATCGGATAAGTGGTACGTTGTCAGTCGTTCTTGAAACGCCTGCAAATGCGGTGAATTCCGAATAATACATATCAGACCATCCGGAACCGAGCACCCGCATGTATACGCCGTAATTCCCAATCTCATCGATCGTGATGCGTATTTTTGTTCCGTTGAACGTTTGGTTCAGCACAACCTCACCATTTTCGTTCTCTATGCAAAGATACGACTGCGAAACGTCACTATCTGCGTAAATGAAGAAATCTGACTCATCCCCAACCCTGAGCCCTGCTATATGGAACTGTTTGATCAAGGGTTTCCATTGCACCTCGTAGGATACTGTTGCAGTCGTTGCAGTGGTTCTGTTTCTTGACCGGATCAGGATATGGTTTCTGCCGCAGTTCAGAGTCCGATTTGGCAAAATGATCGTCTCTTCAGACGTGTTTACGGAAGGCACTGTCTGGAAATCCAGTGATTTCCGTAATGGTCAGTTGTATGTGCAACAACGCAAAAGACGCGAAGATTGAGATTGGCAACACTCTTTGCGTCTCTGCGCCCTTGCGCCTTTGCGTTAAATTAGAAAACAATAACGCAAAGACGCAAAGACGCGATGGCGCAAAGAACAAAAGTCTCCGGGTGTATTTCACTGGGATTTTCGATTGTGCCTTTACGGAATATGTCATGTTATTTATGGTCACTTCCGTATTCGCATCCGCATCATAACCGCTCACGCTCACGCGCAGCATCTGATCTGAGGGGTCGAGATCCCCTTCAATCACAAATGCCAGCTCCGATGTGCCATTGCCGTCCTGACATACGAGCGAGCATCCGGTCTGCGAGTATGCGAGATAGCCGATGAGAATTACGACCCCTGCGCACACGCATAGCAGTGCCAGGTTCTTGAGTGCGACAACCCCTGCGTCCGAGGACATACCCATATTATATATCACCGCGCACCTATAAGTAAGATAGCCCCGTAGGGTAGCGGTCAATCCTGCAGGCCTTTGGAGCCTGTGACGGCGGTTCAAATCCGCCCGGGGCTATTTGAACGATATGATTATATGAATGTACCGTAAATATCGCGGAGTGATCGATATGTTATCTGTGAATGAAGAGGCACTGGAGATTGTTTACGACCTGATCGACTGGAGCGAGGAGTTGAAGATCGGGGCGCACACGCTTGCTAACGGGTCTACTGTAATCGATTGCGGTGTCGAGGTTACGGGCAGTTACGAGGCAGGACTCAGGTACACCGAGGTCTGCATGGGCGGGCTCGGAATGGCGACGCTCAATGTACGCAGGATCGGCAACGTGCCACTCACAGCAATCGATGTTGTCACGGATCACCCATGCATCGCATGCCTCGGCGCACAGACTGCTGGCTGGCAGATCAGTGTCGAAAAATACGTCGCTATGGGTTCGGGACCTGCGCGTGCGCTTGCACGGAAACCGGAAGACACGTTTGAGAGGATAACATATCACGACGATGCGAGTTGCGCGGTCATCGCGCTGGAATCGGATAAACTCCCTGATGAAGGGATCATGCAGTTCATTGCCGATGAATGCGGAGTCGATGTCGAGAACGTCTTTGCACTGGTTGCGCCAACATCGTGCATCGTTGGCTCGGTTCAGGTATCAGGACGCGTTATCGAGACCGGCATCCGCAGGTTGAGTGAACTCGGATTCGATACGAGAAAGATTCAGCACGCGGCAGGGACGGCGCCGATCGCTCCGGTGGTGCCTGACGAGATGCGTGCGATAGGCGCAACAAACGACAGCATAATTTACCACGGATCAGTGGTGATCACAACCAGTGGATTCGATGAGGACATCTTCAAACAGGTGCCTGCCAGAACCTCGAAGAGTTATGGCAAGCCCCTCTATAAGCTGCTCGAAGGCGCGGGGTACGACTTCTCCGCAATCGATAGGGCGATCTTTGCGCCAGCCGAGATCACAGTCAGTGACCTTGACAGCGGGAAGACGTACCACACCGGATACCTGAGCGATGAAGTGATCACCGAATCATACGAGATCCGTGGAATCTAATATATTGAGGGGTCATATTGTTTCCAACAAAGAAAGTTCAGAACATGATCGGGTCCAGGATACTGGTCGAGATGAAAGGCGATAACCACCTTCTCGAAGGTGAACTTGAGAGCGTGGACGACTATTTGAATCTGCATATGCTGGATACCGTAGAGGTCGCTGATGGCGAACGACTGCGCGCCCTTGGCTCGGTCGTTCTTCGCGGCAACAACATCATACTGATTATGCCTGTTGAATAGGAGATTTTGGTTTGATGGAAGAGATTGAAGAACGTGCACTGGAATTGATACGCCGCAGCAAAGATGGGATTTTGCTGAGCCAGTTAGGGGGCGAACTGGGAATTAATAGCAGGAGATGTACACGCATCGTCCGCACGTTGCTGGACGCTATGCTGGTTGAGCGCGAGTCACTGGTTGTGGATCGCGTCCGGACGTACCTAATTCGGTCCACGGGTGAAAGCAAGAGCGCGATTAACATCAATAAATACGAACTGCTGGTTGCAGGAGATGTGTTTGATCCGTGCGTCGGATGCACCGATGAATGTAAGCCAACCAGATGCGCTCAACTGAACAAGTGGATCCGGAAATTGGGTGCGAAATCGTGACTGCGATTCCCGCCACGTTGTATACCACAGTGGCAGTACTCGCGTTATTCTTCGCATTCTGGGCAGTCATGTTGATGGACTGTCTGAAACGATCCAAGCACGAATTTCATACCGAAACGGAGAATGCGAAGCGTCTGTGGACCGTGTTACTCATCGTCGGGATCCCCTGGTGCTCGATCATCTACTTTGTCACCGTGAAACAGAAGGATTGAAACATCGGAGCACCACCGTAACGAACATATACTCAATACCGGATGGCGGGAACAAGATTACACAGTCTGCAAAGCAGCAGCGCAGCCCGTGTGTGTTCAATTAAGGCTCTCTGGTAATTCGCGTTGCAAGCGTCTCGTAGATGAATTGTGCTGGTGTGGCGTTAAGCGCTTAGGGATCACGAATGGCACGAATAAACGAATTTCACGAATGTTAAAACGGAATAGATTCGTGTCATTCGTCCATTCGTGAAATTCGTGATAAAAACTGCCATAAATATACTAAATCCATGACAAACCCCTCGAAACCAAAGTTGGGTGCGCTCTGGTAAATAACCGATATGACTGGTCGTTTTTGAATTGCAACGCGAGATACCAAAGACCCTCAATTAAGACTCAACCAAATACCACAAACAGGGGCATTCCGATAACAGTGGATACTTTACGAATTACTAGCACATAACCGACAGAAGTATATAAAATTTATTATTATACTCCATAGAAAATCAACCACAGAGGGCACAGAGGAACACAGAGTTTTCCCGATCGTGCATTACTCATAAAATTCATCTTAAAAGTACATGCTCAATAACTTATAGTAGGAACCACCAGATTTTACGAGATTTCTGTGTTAATCTTGTGTAATCTCGGTTTTATATGAAGATATTTATACTGTATTGGGTATGTACACCGTAACATCACTGCAGCCTGCTCCGCACCGCAGCAACGATGATCGGCAGTGCAATGGTCGCATCAGCGTACACGGCAACTGATTTTGCGTCTTCGTTAATCTTACCCCATGATTTTGCCTCATCAAACGTTGCTCCGGAGAGCCCGCCGTATTCGGGGCGGTCTGTAGTCAACTGGATCGCATAATCGAATCCCTTCGAGGTCATCAGTGTTCCCTGCAGAATAAAGTTCTTTGGCACCCCGCCTCCGACTACGAAAACGCCTGAGCGCTCGGATTCGAAGCAGATGTCAAGAAACTCGTGAACGTCCGCAAAGACATCGACCTTCAGTGGATTTGTCTGCCTGTACAGCCACGCATGCAGCCCGATCATCGAATCCTGAACAGCAGGACAGAATATGGGGACATTACACTCATAAGCTGCTCTCAGAATCGAGTCCGGGTCACTCAGGGATTTGCCGATCGCAGAGAGCATCTCCCGTATCGAGATTTGATCACCCATATCAGGGAATACGCCGAGCAGATGCTCCTCCAGACGGGTAAAGTGAAGTTCAGGCACGTACACGTCGTAGATCCGGTCAATCTCCTCGCGACATAGCTCGTTGTCGTCAACGACCTCGCTTCCCTTGTAATGCGGCAGTCCGAGCGACTCAAGTATGTCGTGCACGAGATTTGCACCTGTGGAGACGAGGACATCGATGTAGCCGTCCCTGATCAGACCGGATATGATACTTCGCATGCCAGCGGGAACCATCGCACCCGCGAGCCCGAAGAACTTCGTGGTCGCAGTGTCCCCAATCATCTCCTCGTAGATGTCGCAAGCCTGCGCAAGCCTTCCCGCACCAAACCCGCACCCTCCGAGCGCACGTGCGAGATCGTCAACACTCATACCCGCTGTGATCTGCGCCGCTGCAATCGGTTTTTCCAGCCGAGTGCCATCATGCATGTTACGGATCACACCCCGATCAATTCTGCGATTCGTCCCGTCTCAACTACTGCCTCGGACTCATCGGGAAGATCGACCAGCGGAAGTCCCTCGAGATCGTACTCTGCAAGCATCGTGTCAAACGGGATTGTTCCCGCAATCGCAAAGCCAAGTTCCGATGCGTGCTTTGTGAGACTGTCCCGGTTCTCAGATGTCACCTTGTTTAAAACAACGTAGATCTGCTTAAACCCGAGATCAAGCTCCCCCACGAGATCTCGTATCCGTTCAGCAGTCGAGAGCCCTTTGCGTGAGCCATCAGTCACTACCAGAAGATAATCGAGATTGCGGATGATCCTCCTGCTCAGATGCTCCATGCCTGCCGCGGTGTCGATTACAACAATGTCGTAGTTCTCTGTGACCCGGTCCATGATTCCGCGCAGCAGGTTGTTTGCGTAGCAGTAGCAGCCGGGTCCGTCCGGTCTGCCCATCACGAGCAGGTCGTATCTCGGCTTCTCGATTAAGACCTCGTATATCTTCGATTCGAGCACCTGCATCTTGTCGGCATCGGGCGGAAGACCTTCGATTGCGGTCTCCCTGATGTCGCCGACCGTCTTCTCGACAGTCTCGCCGAGTGCCTCAGGAAGATTGGCGTCAGAGTCAGCATCTACCGCAAGCAGCACATGGTCCATGTCGGTGCGCACGATATGCCTGATCAAGAGCGCGGCGAGTGCTGTTTTGCCTGTTCCGCCTTTTCCGGTGATTGCGATTTTTATCGTCATATTCGTATCTCTCCAACAGGTTCCTGCTCAATTATCGGTCTTCGGGTTTAAGCCATTATGCCACGGTGTGCCCCGCAGATTCCGGAGCGCAACGGTACGGTGAACGATAGGGGATTGTTGTGTGTGGGCGTTGGACTTAACCGGGGTTTAGTGACTCAAGACAAAGAATATATGGAATGAAACAACAATGCAAAGAATCATGAAAGCTAAACAAAAAAGCATAGTGGATCATATCCCATACGGACTCTTGACTCTTGCAGTCGCGGCGATACTTCTCGCTTCAATCGTGCCG
>DAOVGE010000152.1 GCA_030672605.1 Methanosarcinales archaeon | reverse complement strand
CTTTCCGCGTAACTGTGCCATTTGCAGGATTCACAACCTGATTTCATCCTGACACCTCCCTGTTCTGTACGCCATTTCATGCTCATGCTCTTGAGCCGCTCGTATGCAGCCATGATACGTTACCACCACTCTTCCACAGCAGACCAGATGGTCGAATAAACCGTCCGGACATGTACCATGCAGTGGACTTCCGGACAGATCATTTTGGAATATCTGCTGTGCATTTGTTAATTATTCATCTATTTTACTTTTCTCATATATCCCAACCGATGTTGGTAATATTCCCGGTCTGTCCTCCGTCATCCAGCTAACATAGCTTATCACGTGCACGGAATATTCGAGATATCCTTTAATAATGTTGCTTAACCCTTCGCTCCTGCGTCCAAGTACCAATATCACAATCCATTGGATAAGCATACACATCTCTGCGATAAATCCGTACACCGCCATCACCAGCCCAATAACGAACGAGTATATGATTCTAACAAAAAGTTCCAGCCGTTTCGCATCATGTTCGTAGACAAACAACTGATCCATTTCATCCGTTTTTCTTCCATCATCTTTCAATCATATCCTTTTCAGGTGGTCTCTGTTCTATTACGACTGTTTTCCCGGAATGATCCCGGGTTTCTGATTCGTAAGCGTCGGGAGTTCGACATTCGGTACATGCTCGGGTAACTTGTGGTGGAACCACAAGATTACACCGATTTTCACAAGATTTCTGTGTTAATCTTGTGTAATCTCGTGGTTTTATGCGGATATCCACACAATATTAAATATGTACGACGTTCGCAAAGACACTCTTTCTGGCGACGAGGTTGAATGTCCGGAACACGAATCCGACCTAATAGCCCATGAGGTGCACAAACTCGGCTTCAGTGAGTTTGCTTATATCCTTTCCGGAGATATAAATCTCGCCTCCTGCCGGGCGATCGAGGCAGCCGACCAAGTTCATGAGCGTGCTCTTGCCCGAGCCTGATGGTCCCACGATCGCAAGGAATTCACCGCGCTTAACCGAGAGGTCGATTCCATAGAGTATCGGAACCTACATCTTTCCCACGTAGTAACTCTTTCTGGCGTCGTCGATCTCGACTGCCAGAGGTTCGTTGTGGTCGTCCATGCTTTTCACCTGCTTTTGTTCAGACTTGTCGATTAATCGTCTTATATGATTATATAAGTGTGAGTCATAGTACTTAAACTTTTCGATTAATCGAAGAGTGTTGTGACGAGATGCAGAACTTCACAGCAGAACTCTAAACCAGATTGAAACATCACCACACCCAATCCAATCATTACAGAATCACAATCGGCACGCCGCTCACAGTCCCTGCCCCCGCTCCTGCCACAAACGCAGCGAGCGCGATAGCCATGCCTGCCTTGAAGAGCTTTGATGAGCCTGCAAAATCACCCTGTCTCAATCGCAGTATTGCAGCCAAGAACGAGAGATCAGCAAAGAGAACAACGATCAGATACCACTCCGAAAATCCGGCAAAGTACGGGAGCGGGCTCAGCAGAACGGCGATCATGCCAAAAAGCGATGCAACGTGCCCTGCCCGTTCTATTCCGACGCTGATCGGAAGTGTTGTCAATCCCAGCGCGGAATCGCCATCCACATCCTCTATGTCCTTTGTGATCTCACGCGCGACCGTTGCAAGCACAGCAAGCGCGAAGAGTCCCGATGTTCTGGTAATTCCGGGAAATCCGAAGAGCGCACCTCCGAAGAGGAACGTTGATCCGGTCAGATAGCCGATGCACAGATTTCCGGCGAGAACTGTGCGCTTCAGGCTGTGAGCATAGACGATTAGCAGTACCGAGTTTGTGATGGCGATTGCAAGGCAGATCGTGCCGATAGCATACGAGAGCAGAATCCCGATTCCGAAGAGCAGAAGCGAAAGATACAGCGCAGCGTTCCTGCTCACGCGTCCTGATGGGATCGGGCGCGTCGGTCTGTTGATTGCATCAATATCCGCATCAAAGAAGTCGTTGATCGCATTTCCTGCGCCAGTTATCAGGAAAACCGACGAAAAGAGAAAAATCGTCCCCGGAAGCGGCAGCCCGGTCATTCCACAGACAATTCCTGCGCCTATGACCGCTGCAAAGCCAGCCATCACACAGTTTCCGATTCTGAAGAGCCCGATCAATCAATGTTCCCTCTTGATTGCGATCATCCGGTCGAGCGCATCTTTCGCCTGTTCCCGGACATCCTCTGGTACGGTTACGACATGTTCAAGGTTCTCGAGCGAACGAACCACTGTGGATAGTGTAACCATCTTCATTGGCGGGCAGACCATGTAATCAGAGACCGCATGAAACGTCCTCTCCGGAAATTCCTTCTTTAATCGATGAATCATCCCTGATTCGGTTCCGATGATGAACGCATCCGAATTCGAGTCCCTGACGTGCCCAACCATCCCCTCGGTTCCGTATGCACCGTCTGCAAGATCGATCGCTTCAGGTCTGCATTCGGGGTGCACGATCACCTCGGAATCGGGATGCCTCTCTTTCGCATCCAGGATATCACGCGCAAGCAACTGGTGATGCGTTGCGCAGTACCCATCCCACGGGATTATCTTCTTCTCTGTGAACCGTGCGGCATAGAGCGCGAGGTTCCTGTCGGGCACAAAGATCACCTCGTCGCAGTCAAGCGAGTTTACGACCGCAACAGCATTTGCAGAGGTGCAGCAGATATCACTCTCTGCTTTCACTGACGCGCTCGTATTCACGTAGCAGACCACCATCGCATCCGGATGTTCTCGTTTCATCTCGATTAACGCATCTCTTGTAATCATCGCAGCCATCGGGCATCGGGCATCCGCATCCGGGATCAAAACCGTTTTGCCAGGGCTCAGAATGGCAGCCGATTCCGCCATGAAATCGACGCCGCAGAACAAGATCACGTCACAATCGGTGCGGGACGCCTGTATCGCCAGAGCGAGCGAATCGCCAACGAAATCTGCGATATCCTGAATATCAGGGCGCTGGTAGTTATGGGCAAGAATGATTGCGTTTCTTTCCTGTTTCAATCTCAGGATCTCTTCGAGCATGTTAGTGGTTCTTTGTGTGCATTCGATATAAATCGGCAGGAGTGATACCGTTGCAACGCAGACAGGTCAACAGTCACCCGGAGCCAATACAACCCATCTCTTTATATCACAACAGATCATGAGTGGCTATTAGGCATGGGTGGCACCGGAGAGCATCACCCGAACCCAATAAATACAACAAGAGAAGGAGGAAACATGAAACAGATAAGAATATTTGCGATCGTACTCATCCTTGCACTGGCAATTGCGTTCAGCGGATGCGTGGATTCAGACTCGAGTCCAGATTCGAGTCCGGACTCGAGTCCAGATTCGGTTTCTGAGAAACCTGCAACGGACTCGCCAGGTGATGGAGGATCAGTTGACAATTATCTCAACCTGATCGGTGTGGACTCGTTGCATTACAAGGCAACCGTGTCCAGCGATGGGGCTGACGAAACAGTCTTTGAGGAATGGCGCAAGAAATCCGGAGACGTCTACCTCTTCAAACTCGTGATGTACGAAGCAGATGATGCCGCTTCGAGTTTGACCCTTGTGCAGAACCTTAACGGCATGTACATGATCAGCGAGGCGGATGGAAATGCGATCAAATACGGAGAATGCTCCAATGACAACATTGGACTCATGAATCCGTTCTGGGCTTATGGCTACTATGCTGACGACTCCGTATGGGAGGACGACTGGATAGTGGATAAGGATGTGACGTGCCTGGGTCGAAAAGCGATCAAACTGGACTACAGCAAACTCAGGACGTTCTACAAAGCGCTCACCCCGGAAGAGATGCATCCTGAAAAAGCCGACTTAATCGTTGACAAGGAGACCGGATTCACGCTGCTTCTCGACTGGAAATGGTCGCATGACGGCGATACTGAGAGCATGCGTTACGAAGTGACCGAGTTCGACCTGAACAAGGATATAGCAGATAGTACATTCGAGATTCCGAGCGGCATAGAGGTTGTTGACCTCACAGCACTTGCTGAAGCGGGTATAACTGGCGAAAGCCTGCCAGTCCCAGAGTAAACAGTACGACTGCGGCACGATTGGTGCAACCGGTGCAACCGTCGCTGTGTTCGGCGGTTGTGCCATCATTCGTGACCGGCACAACCAGTGACAGGCGCTTCCTGCAGAAGTTCATTGTAGTAGTCATTCAGACCTGCTCATGTTGTGGTAAATCAGCAGCTGAACATGAAAACGATTAGATTGATGGTATGTGTTTAGCTGAGGTGAAAAAAAACCTGATTCTAACGGATTCTGTGGTTTTCAAAAGATGCCGGAAGAAGTGATTTTTCATTCTTCGCGTCTTTGCGCCCTCGCATCTTTGCGTTTCTCTGATTTAACGCAAAGTCGCAAAGTCGCAAAGACGAAGGAGTGACGCCCGCGATTTATACACACGTGAGGGCTACTGCTATCGACCACAGAAAACGTCAGAACCAGAAAAAAACCACGGGATTACACAAGATTAACACAGAAATCTTGTGGAAATCTGTGTAATCTTGTGGTTCGTGTTAAAAACCACGAATGCGGATGCATGCCACAAAAGTCTCGGGAATCGCCCCATCACTCTTCTTCGTGCTTCACGATCACCTGATCGATTGTGATCTTCGCGTTCTTCAGAACTATCTTGATTCCGCCACCGCCACCGCTTCCAAAGCCGGACAACATACCAGCAACCGGCGCTGGCATTGGCATACCCACACCAGCCGGCATACCTGCCACTACTTCTGGAACAGCCGCAGCAGAGACGGCTTTCTCCTTCTTCGCTTGCTCTGCTTCCTTCTCCGCCTCTTTCTTCTTGAGTTCCGCGATTGCCGGATGATTCTTCTCGGTCAGAAACGTCTTCAGCGAATCAAGATCTGTCGCATCCTCCTCGGTTGCGATCGCATCCACGATATCTTCGGGAATGTCGTCGATCACCCGGTCCTTCAGATGCTTCGGCATCCAGCCAACCCGATTCCAGCCGCCATCCGCAACGATGAACTTCGGGGACCTGAAGTAGTTGATCCCGATTCCGAGGAATCCAACGATCTGCTTACCGCCGCCGGTCTGTCCAGCCATATTTGCGAACGTGAGCCCGTTTGGAGCGGTAGCAGCATAATCGCGATCCACCCATCCGATGACGTCGAGTTCAGGGATGTAATATCCCACAACCTCGAAGCAGCCGCACGACGTGTGAGGGTATTCGAAGAATGAGTGTAATTTGATTCTGGAGTATTCCCCCTGCGAGAGCGACGCCGCAACCTCATTGATCCCCTCGTATTCGCCGCTCAGATCGTCAATACACTCTCCTTTCTCGATTGCGAACTGCGGACCCTCCGGATCGACCTTGGCAGCAGCCCTTCCATCGAACCAGTTGATCGCGCCGCATAGCGAGACCCGGTCAGGAGTCACGACACAGACATTGGTCGGAGCAAACGACTGGCAGAGCGTGCACCCATAGAATGTGTCCACATCCTCGTCATGCAGATCGCGCGTTCTCGCATCTCTTGCCTCGTAGATCGCCTGCACCTCTGGCAATCGTTTCTCAATCTCGTCGATGCCCGTAATATAGAGCGCCTCCATCTTCTCGATGAACGGCATCTCGTTTTTGAAGAGCATCATCGTCGCTTTTGCGATCGGTTCAAAGGAGTTGAGCCCTTTCGCGATCGCATCTTTTCCGACACGAAGCCAGATGTCATATCGCTGATTGAGGTGCATGATTCCGCTGATATAGTTCTGAAAATCGTGATTTCGACGCTCAACAATCGCCTCGAGGTCCGGTTCAATTGCTGCGCCGGCGATTTTGTATATCATCGCAAACGAATACCTCTCACCCTCTTTCATCTCGGATAAGTCGGGACCTATCAGTGTAAATCCGTCGTCCTCAACCTCGTCCATCTCCGCAGCACGCACCAGTTCAAAGCCTTTGCCCTTGGGTCCTGCGAGTTCGATATACATGTCGTCTTTTCTGATCCGTTCCCCCTCAAACATGGGGGATAGCTCGAATGGAAATTCGTCTGCCATCATACGCCTCCTAAGATTAGATGATGAATCATAACAATCTACTTAAACCTTGTTGTTTTCTGGTACTTGAATAGCCCTACTTCTGAATGCGATATACAATGAATGCGATATACAATAGTAGTACGTGTCTGGAGACTGCCACAGAATAACATGGTCAGACTAAATAGCCTCAAACACAGCCACGATATTGGATAACATTCGTGGAATTCGTGGAATTCGTATTATTCGCGATTTATTGTGTGGATTTGGCGGCGTTCGTCTGCCAGCTCCTTGCGATCTCTCAACACTTATG
>DAOVGE010000124.1 GCA_030672605.1 Methanosarcinales archaeon | reverse complement strand
ATGACCGTTGAGATTCAGGTCTCAACAGACGAGGCGAGCTGGACGACTGTTGCATCCGATGTCACGATAACGGACGGTGATACATTCGTTGAGATTGTGTTCGCAGAGACAGACGCCAGGTACGTGCGGCTCCATGAGACTGAGCTCAACCGGATCTATGGGCAGTGCACCGAGTTCGATGTCTATGCGGGGTTGCGCTGAGTGAATAGGCTGATTGACTGCATGACTTGTTGCGCAATGATTGCTTGCGGGGGCGCGTGGTGGCGGTGGTGCCATCGCGTGCTGCCAATCGTTTTTTTCTGGTGTTTGGAGGCGCAGGGTGGGGGCATACTGGTTTTTGGTGTTTCTGATCGGATCAATGCATCGGCTGGTGCGTAAAATTGGGCACTGTCTGGAAATCCAGTGATTTCCGTAATGGTCAGTTGGATGTGCAACAACGCAAAAGACGCGAAGATTGAGATTGGCAACACTCTTTGCGTCTCTGCGCCCTTGCGCCCTTGCGTTGAATTAGAAAACAATAACGCAAAGACGCAAAGACGCGATGGCGCAAAGAACAAAAGTCTCCGGGTGCATTTCACTGGGATTTTCGATTGTGCCTAAAATTGTACTTACTCGATATTGTGTGGATGTACGGAATATGCTCAATAACGTGTGGCAAACAGATAACCCCCAATCTGTGTAATCTGTGTAAATCTGTGGCTGATAAGGGTTGAGTAGGTATGATGTACGCATATAAAACCACAAGATTACACGAGATTAACACAGAAATCTTGTGGAGATGGCTGTGCCGCTGCTTCGCAGACTATGCAATCTCGTGGTTCCCACCACACGTTACCCGAGCATGTACGTAAAATTGTTCTGGTTCTTACGTTTTCCGTGGTCGCCAACTATCCCCCTCGCGTATATGAAAAAACGCGGGCGTATCACCCTCTCGCCTTTGCGACCTTGCGACCTTGCGACCTTGCGTTGTAGCATCAGATGAACGAGAAAGGCGAGAAAGAATGAAGACCCGCAACTTTTTACCACCTTTTTAAAAAACCACAGAACCCCTCAGAATCAGCAACCTTAATTCCACCCGGCACAAAGTAACCAATCATGGAGCTGGAGATTTCGGTCATCGTGCCGGTTTTAAACGAGGCTACGAACCTCGAGGCGACGCTCAGATCAATTGCAGACCAGAACACGAACACCGACTATGAACTGATCATATCCGATGGCGGCAGCACAGACGGAAGCCTCGATATCGGACGAGAGTTCGCAGATCAGGTGCTAAACTGCGAAGATCGGGGGATCGGAGCAGGCAGGCACTATGGCGCACTCCATGCGAGCAAGAGCAGCAAATGCCTCATATTCATCGATGCGGATACAGTGGTTCCGGGATACTACCTTTCCTACGTCTATGAGACGTTCAAAGCCAATCCCGGTCTCGTTGCATTCTCAACCGGTTTTGAATTTTCAGAACATTCG
Organism: Methanosarcinales archaeon; assembly: GCA_030672605.1. Taxonomy (GTDB): domain Archaea; phylum Halobacteriota; class Methanosarcinia; order Methanosarcinales; family Methanogasteraceae; genus Methanogaster_C. The sequence continues at coordinate 26,963 of DAOVGE010000124.1, read as the reverse complement.
GAGCAGATAAAACTCGCAGAGACTGTTGCAAACAAGTATTTCCTGATGCGGGAGCTGTTGATATCTGTCACGCTCCCGGGTTTTAACACCTGTGTGAGGCGCGATGCGTACTTTGAGTGCGGAGGCTACAAGAATGTCCTGCTCGAGGATGTGGAGTTCAGCAGGCGGATAGGAAAACTCGGAGATGTGCGATTTTTCCCCCACATAAAAGTCACGAACTCGTCCAGGCGTCTGGAATCGATGGGGCTTCTCGGAACGATCTACTACTACACACAACTGGACCTGGGGCTGCAACTGGACGCAACATGGATCGACAAACTGACAAAGAAGATCGGGGTTGCTGACATGCGGGAGTACATCGGCATACGAAAATGACATGGCGCTGACGATACGGGACAGGCGGTTCCATCTTAATTGCGAACGAATGCTTCTTGTGAGCGGCAGCGTTCATTACTGGCGGCTCGACCGCTCGAGATGGGGTGAGATCCTTGATCGCGTCCGTGAGATGGGTTTTGAGACGATCTGCACGTACGTGCCGTGGTGCGTTCACGAAATATCCCGCGGAGAGTTTGACTTCGGTGAGATCAATCCTGATTACGATCTGGACGCATTTCTTACGCTCTGTGAGGCGAAAGATATGCATGTTCTGCTGCGCCCGGGTCCGCATGTCAACTCCGAGATCACATACTTCGGGTTTCCGAAGCGAATCGTGCACGATCTTGAGATTCAGTCGGTTACGGCAGATGGCACGCCTGTTATCTTCCCATCCCCCCCGCGTATGTTTCCTGTTCCGAGTTATGCATCGGAAAAATTTTATCGGGAAGTGGGTATATATTTTGACCGCGTCGCTCCGATCATAAGAGCGCATCTGCACCCGCACGGCTGCGTAATTGCGGTTCAGGCAGATAACGAGCTCTCGTTCTTCTTGCGCACCCAGCCATACGATCATGATTACTCGACCGGCGCAATCCGGCTGTACGCACGGTTTCTGGAGGCGAAGTATCAGGACATCAGGGTGTTGAACGAGCGGTATTCTATTGAGTATGGCTCGTTTGATGCGGTTTCGCCGCCACGCGAATTCAACTGTGTGGGCAATGGGGCGAACAGGCAGAATAGAGAGCTGCCCTACTATCTGGACTGGATCGAGTACAAGGAGTACTATCTGCAGTACGGGCTTTCCCGTATTGCGGAGATGTTGAGAGAGCGCGGCGTTGAGACACTCATCTACCATAATCTTCCGGGATTGTGCGCAAAACCTCCGTACAACCACATAAGGATGGAAGAGATCGTTGATGTCGTCGGTTTTGACCTCTACTACTACAAAGAAGAGTATCACAAGGTAAAACGGTGCGTCCAGTATCTGAATGGCACAAGCCGCGCGCCATTCCTATCCGAGTTCGCAGCAGGGTTTGTTGCACTCCCGATCCCAGTCAAGCCGATCATGCTCGATGATGCGAAATTCACGACATACGCAGCGCTGATGCACGGTTTTTCAGGAATTAACTTCTACATGCTCGTTGAGCGGGAGCGCTGGGTGGGAAGCCCGATAGATCGATTCGGAGGAATCAAAAGAGAGCATTTCAAGTTTTACCAGGAGTTCAATCGGATTCTCAAACGGATGAATTATCATGAGATTACGAGCGCGTGCGATGGAATTCTCCTTGTCAACCGCGACTGCGCCCGCCTCGAGCTCGCATCATCGCTCTTAACACCGATTCCGATAATCGGAGGCATAACTCCAGAATATTACGTAAGCGAAGACGATCTCGGGTTCAGCGACATAATCCAGCTCGAATGCACGCGTCAGTGGGATGCGCTCTACTTCGGGTTCGGCGCTGCGAAGTACCCTGTTGCAATCGGCGACACCACAATCTCAGAGGAGCGTCTTGCCGAATACAAGATGGTTGCAGTGCCCACATTCGATTTCATGAGTGAGAGCGTGCAGAAGAAGCTGCGCAACTACGCACGAAACGGCGGACATCTTGTGATCGGTCCAAGAGTTCCCGTGCTCGATTACACGATGCGAGAGTGTGATATTCTCGGAAAGAATCTCTTAAAGCCGCGTGAGAGGCTGGATCGGCTCGATCTAAATGGCGCCACACTTACCTCTGTTGATCTATTCGATATAACTGATATATCTGACATATCCAATCCCCGCGATTCCGCATTCATCTCTGCATCGATCTCTGCACCCGCACCCGCACCCGCATCGATCCCGGCACCACTGCTTGCAACTGATCACGAAACGATCATATACCAGCAGAGCGTAGGAAGCGGGACGATCATCCATTTCGGGTTCCTCTTTCCGAGGATCGCAGAGCCGGATCATGTTACACAGGGATTACTCGGAATAATCGAGAGGATTGCGGCTGCGGCGGGATTGGACCGCACAATTCCCGAAACCGATCCCGGAATCGATGTTGCGGTGCAAAGAGATGCCGATTGCGGGAGGGAGTTTCTCTTCGTGGCAAACACCAGATCAACCAGGAGAGATGTTGACTTGGGCGGAAGATACCGTGATCTGAAGAGTGGAGATATGGTTGGTCCGGTGACAACGGTCCCTGCGTACACGGTTCTGATTCTCGAGGCGGATCAGAGATGATCGGCGAGAACGTGAAGATCGTGGACTGGGGAATTGAGCATTGGAACAACTTCTATCACGCAATCTTTCACAGTAAAACGCCAGAGTCGGCGATCATCATAATCCACAACGACGGTGTCCCAATCAAGGTTGTGCACACCAGAGACGGCTCGAGACCTGAGCTGAAGGAGCGATTCAGTGACTGTTGCCGGATAAAAGATGTGATAAAAGCGATATACCGTGAAGAGGATGTGAAGACAGTCTACGCGGTCTCATACCCTGCGATACGTCGCATCTTCACCAGATTTGAGAGAACCGTTGATTGCGACGCAAATTACATCAAACAGCTATTCTCGCTCAAGGACGCCATATCCTGCGAGTTCGGGCACGGGATTAATCAGTACCCGGTAGGATCGCATTGGCTCGCCGATTTCGAGTACAAGACGGTAAAGAAACTCTTCGCGTCCGCTCCTGACAACGCGCTCGTCATGCTCACAATCTTCAGCGGTCAGGATATCTGGACAAACTGGATCATCGGGATTGAAGGGGGAACAATCAACCTGATAACAACGCTCGATGTGATAAAACCGAAGATCGGATCAACTGGAGACTGGAGACGCGAGTGCCGTCAGATCACAGACGGCGTGAAGAAGCAGTTTGGTGTGAAACCGCTCTCGTTCTTTATGGACTGCGAGACGTTTCGGGGTCTTATTGCGGCAAAAGGAAAACTGAGGTTCTTTGCGGATGCACTCTCCACAAAAAAGATCGTGTCAAAGGCTCTGCCGATCAAGTATAGGATTATGCTTTTTCTGCGGAGGATATTTCCAAAATGAGCTGTATCCGTGGAATTCGCGTCTTCATCACGAATCCCACGAAACTATAAAATGCGACTATTCAACGTTATAGATCATCTCATCTTCTTGAGCAGGACACCGATCTCCTTATGAAACCCTAGTTCGCCGCCCTCGGGAACGGTCTTCTTGATGCCTCTGTGCCCCTTGCGTGGAGGGTGCAGCCTGAAGACTGGCTTCAATTTCGGGATATCTGAGAGTTTTTTATCGCCGCTGCAGACCGCTTCCGCAAAGTCGGGTATGGCTCCAAGTTCGCATTCATCCATATACTCCTGCGTGAGCTGCTTTCCGCCTTCGAGGCGCCCTCTCAGCGATAAAAGATTTGTAAGCGTATCGGAGTCAGCCGGACCCCATGCGACGTAGTCCTTCACCTTCTTGATCATTCCCGTGTAATTCGGGGTGTCATCAAGGATCACACAGTGGTTGACGCTTGTGAGTCGCAACATCCTGAGCGTGTCCGTAATATCAGGGCGCACGTCAACACTTCCGCGAATCCGCACAACAGCGTACATCATCCACTCCTCGCGCCGCGCATCATTCTGGTCTGCTTCAGCGCATCATAAGTCGCCTTTGCGAAGTTGAGCGTGGTTCGGGTGTGACCCCATGTCCGGGTCCAGACGTCCTTTATGCCCGCCATCTCGAGAACCTGCTTTGCCGTGTCACCCGACGCGATTCCGAGCCCTCTGGGCGCGGGTTTCAGCTCGATACCGACGCTTCCTGCCTGCCCGACGACCAGAAATGGTACCGAATGCGGATCGTTGCAGCCGCACTCCCATGACCCGCAGCCTCGCGAGATCCTGGTCACATTCAGCTTCGCATTGCTGATCGATTTGCGGATCGCAGGTCCTGCCTGCCTGTCCCTGCCCTGCCCGAATCCGATGTAACCGTCCTTGTTCCCGACGATTGCAACCGCCCTGAACTTGACCCGTCTGCCCGAATCGGTCATCCGCTGCACCATATTCACGTCCAGCACCGCCTCCTCGAGGTTGGGTAGCAGTACCTCAATTATCTCCACTTCTCTTAACGGAAGCCCTGAGTTGAGTGCGGAATCGATGTCAGTTATCGTACCGCCCCTTACAAGTGAGCCGAGTTTGGTCTGCGGTGTCCAGTCCGCGGTCACATCTTTCGTCTCTCTATTCCCTCTCTGTCCTCCCTGTCTTTGTGTATTCTTCCTTTGCATCTATGCCCCTCCGAATTTTGATGTGATCTCTGTCTTTGTCTTCTCGAATACCGCGGGCAGGTCAATATCCCTGTATGCGGCAACAGCCTCACCACGGATGCGTTCATCGGATGGGAAGACCTCCGGATTGTGCGGGATATCCATACCCGCATCAACCGCACCGCGGAGCGCTGCATAGATATTTGACCCGAGGGTTGACGCGTGCAAGCCAGTGTCAAGCACGCCTTCGGTGAATCCGTTGTCTATAGCATTATATCCAAAGAGCAAGCCAGTCAGGTACGCTGCTGTGGTATTTCCGGTCGCCTCGGAATATCCGTACTTTTTGAGTTCAAGTGATGTGGCAGATGAGAGTATCATATCGCCACAATCTCCCGGGATTGCGAGTTGTATTCGTATATGGCGTGTGCTTCTACGCACAACCACGCGTGGCTTCTTTGATAACAGTAGCCTGAGCCGCTTGTGGTAGTTTGTTCTGCCTTCTCTGCGCCGTCTGAATGGGACGCGGTATCGCGGTCCGGTTGCCATTTAATTTTCCTCCGGTTTCATCATCATATCTACGTCTCTGTAGCGCATAGCCGCATAAAGGTTTCGTCATCATTATATATGATGAGTGCACCTATAATAGTGGGAGTAGGTATATATGAGAACGTGTGGATTGCATAAGTTATACTGGTTGATATTGATTGTCGTGATGCTGGTAGGGGTGGCAGGAGCGCATACGTACGATCCTGATAAGAAACTGTGCTGGACTGCGGGTGATGTCGATGGAGACGATATGGAATGGGGCGACAGCATGGATGTGTACGTTGAACATCTGAACACCACGTATGCAATCGAGGTTGTTGACTTTCATGTTCTGGATATCACGGTTGATATGGATGAAACAAAAGAGGATCCATGTTCAGATAGGGAGTGTATTGTATCTCATGATGCCAATTCTGTAAACCTCAGAATCTATAAGAATCAGACACTCATTGGAAGTTTTCCGTTTCAGGAATATGAGAATGAAACCGGGAGTTGTTTGGACTTATTCTGTGCAAAAGAGGGCAGCTGGGACAATCGTGGCATAGTCTGGAACGATGGCAATGAGTTCTTTATCGGAGTTGATACGATCGAGTGCGATTTCGAGGATGATGATTGCTTCTGCACCGACCCCATAAGAGAACATGCCGAAGTTGTGTACTCTGTAACAAAACCGCCTGAGTTTGAAACCGATGTTACACTGTATTTAATGGCTGAGGATGAGGACGGGAATCCGGAAGAACTCCCTACAGAAGGCGACAGTTCGGTCGGTCGTTCGAATTCGATGTTTAAAGCAGAGATTAATGTGGAGAATATAGAAGAAATGAGTGCATTCCATGTGGATGCGACAGTTACCCTGACTCCGGCAGAAATGATCAATGGGAAATATCCTCCGGATGGTATAGTGGAGAAGATATATGAGGGAGAAGTTGATGCTGATAACCGGACATGGATCGATGACAAATTCCCGATCGATCTCCGCAACAAGGTGAGCAACCGGTGGATCGGTGGCGGCAACGACTGGTTTGCCGGAGACTCTGATACCACCTACACCGTCTATTTCAAAGTTCCATCAATTCCGAAACGAACAAAGTACGTGATGGAGATAAATCTCACTTATGAGGACTTCAAGGAAAAATCATACCGGTTCACAAACAACGAAACAATAATCGAGATCCTCCCGGTAGTCGAGGTCAAGAAAGCGATCGGAACAGAGGACTACGCAATAGTCTCCGAGGAAGCGGTAGAACCGTACACCAGTGAGGTCACTTATGTGATATACGAGGATTACGAGCCTTACGTCTTCTTAACGGTCAAGAACTGGGGTGATTACACCATCCACGCGTTGAGCCTCTCAGATCTCCCGAATGGTACATGGTTCGATCCCGCAACCACCGATTTCAACGTATGGAAGTGCGCGCTTCCTGCGGAGTTACTGAAAGTCCCTGACATGGAATCAGACCGGTGGAACTGGGATTTTTCGCTCAAACCCGGCGAGGTTATGATGTGCGCATATCCTGTGAGCCTCCTGAGACCGGGGAGCTATACACTCGGAGCCGCGGTCGTCAACTGGACTGAAGGCGGGCACAACTACAGCGCTGCCACATACCAGCAGGCGGTCGATGTGCACGGACCCTATATCGAGGTTACGAAGACTGTGGCACCTGAATTGGTGGCTCCGAACGGCACTCCTGAGAATTGCACTGCAAAGATCTCTGTGAGTGTTAAAAACACGGGCGACAGACCCGCATCGGTTGTGATTACGGATCAGCTCCCTGCGGAGTCCGTTCTGATCAGCGCATCACCTGTGCGCGGTATCGTCATGGATGAGGCGAATAACACATTCTCAGTGAGGCGGGTTTTGAAAGCCGGTGTGGCTGAAACATTCGACTACACGATCGATCCGAACCGGACCGTGATGCTGCCTCCGACAGTGGTCGAGTTTCTTGATATCACATCGTATGGGGGCATCAGCATCTCTGAGATGCCGATACTGTACGTGAACGGCACCGAAGCCATCGGTGCTGCCGCCGAGAAGATCAGAGCCGAAGCAGAAAAAGTGAAAGAGGCGGAAAAGCAGGCAGCGTCCGAAGCGTTGGAGTCGGGGGTCGCATCTGCTGAGCCTGCTGAAACGATAGATACGCCTGTGCGCAAGGAACCCGGATTCACAGGTGCAATTGCGGCAATCACATTGCTGGCAGCGATTCTTCTGGCTGGCAGACGTCGAAGATCACGTAGATGAAATGGATGAAATCTGTCAGAATCGCCCTTCTGGTGCTGATTCTTTCGTTGATTGCAGTCCCGGTTGCTGTGTGCGAGGAGAGTGAATGTTCAGAGGTTACGCTTGTGTGGGGCGAGCGCGTTGCAATTGGCGGATACGAGTTTGAGGTGACCGATTTCAGTGCCGGAAACATGTCCCAGATCATGGCGGACGAGTTCATCTGGGCGCTTGTTACGATACTCAAGAATGGAACAGCGGTCTGGCATGACGTCTTCAGCACCAACGGGACCATCTCGGATTTTGGGTATGATCCAAATTCCGGTTCGTACACATTCAATCTCAGTTGCTCGGGGACATACACCGAGAACGGTACCGACAGGATACGGATAAACGCCACCGAGATTGTAATCGATAACAGAGTGCACACCCAGAAGATCGATGTTGAGATATGTATAATCGAGTCGACGCCGCCGATAACGCTTGCGGAGTGGATGAATAACTCGTTTACAATAACCAAGAGCACAAGCACTGGCAGTTATGTCAGGGAAAAGATATTTATCGAAATCAGTATAACGAATGTCACTATGGCAGATCGTGTCGAGATCAGTGATTTCATTCCCGATGAGTTTGTGGTCAATCCTGACCGTGACCTCTACTGGAACTATATCAAGAATGAGTACCGGTATTCGGTTACTCCGCTCGTTCCGAAGATGTACGCGCTTCCGGCGGCGAATGCATCGGTCTGGTGTTACGGGCACCGGATCAATATCACAAGCAATGCTCCCGAGACCGTTGTTAGCGGTCCCTACGTAACGATTACGAAGACCGCTGAATTGATCAATAACACCGTGAATATCAATAACACAGTGAATGTTACTGGCACAGTGAATGTTAATAACACCGTGAATGTCACAGTCAGCGTGCGCAACACCGGCGATTGCGCTGCAATGGTGTATGTCTTCGACGCAATACCTGCGGGCGCGGAACTGATCGATGGCGCGCTCAACTTCAAGATTGTTTTGAATCCGGAAGAGACCGAATATACGAGCGAGTATGTGAACAGTTATGTGCTCAAGATCAATGGATCAGTCACGCTCCCGCGCGCTGTTGTGCATTACCAGACATCAAAGCAGGTCGACCTTACCCGGGAGTATCGACCCGCAGCAACCTTTGAAATCGAGAAATACATCAATCCGAAGTTCTATGCCGCTAAATCAAGATCAGAAAAGATTAAAATCAGTTACGAAAACGATTCCGGGCAGGAAGAGGGTGTGGAGCTCGAAGAATCACAGGAACCAGGGGGAGTTGTGAACTCCACAGAGTCAACAGAACTCGCAGAATCTACTGAATCCACCACAGAATCCACAGAACCCGCCGAATCTACTGAATCTACTGAATCTACTTCCTCAGAAGAGGATGTGCCAGACAAAACAGATGAGACACAGGAGAAACCGGAGACACAGGAGAAGGAGGGAGTCGTGCAGAAGATAAAGAGCATACCCGGATTCGGGGCGATGTCTGCGCTGGCAGGCATCCTCGCCGGGTGCGTGATCTTAATTCGCAGGAATCATGACCTCATTTAGAGAATTTACAGACACCTGTGCGGAGATCGAAAAAATCTCCGGTTCCCTTGAGATAACAGCGGTTGTGGCGTCTCTTTTCCAGCGGATCAGCGAGTCCGGCGACCATGAGACCGAACTTCCCATCGTCGCCAGATTTGTGATGGGGCGGATATTTCCTGACTGGAACGCGGTTGAACTCGGCGTTGGACCATCCCTACTGTATGAATCGATGTCAAGAGCGTCAGGCATCTCTGTTAAGGAGATCAAGCAACTGATACGCGAGACCGGGGATGTGGGCGATACCGCGAAGATCGCACTCGAGAGGGGTGCGGCGAAATCGCAGACCACGTTTCTCGATTTCACTGGCGTGGAGACTGAGTTGAGCATGAGCGACCTCTTCGAGAGGCTACTTGCAATTGCGCACGCATCCGGCACTGGTTCGCAGCAGACAAAGATCAGGCACCTGCAATACCTCTTCAGCACCGCATCCCCCGGCGAATCCGGGTATCTTGCGCGAATAGTGCTCGGCGAACTCAGAATCGGAGTCGGTGAGGGCATCGTCCGGGATGCGATCGCGCAGGCGTTCGGAGAGGACGTGGGCGCGGTTGAGCGTGCATACATGCTGATCAACGATCTCGGCGAGGTCGCAGTCACCGCATTCCGCCATGATCTGGGCGCGGTTACAATCGTAATCGGCAGACCGATTAAGCTGATGCTTGCCCAGACCGGCAGCTTCGGCGATATCGCGGGGACGTATGCTGTCGAATGGAAGTTCGATGGCGTGAGGGTGCAGATACACAAGGACGGCGACGTTGTCCGGATATTTTCAAGAAGGCTCGAAGACGTTACAGAATCGCTTCCTGACGTCGTGAAACTCGTGAAATCCAATATAAGTGCAGATCAGGTGATTCTAGATGGTGAGGCTGTTGCTGTGGGGCTCGATGGAAAGCCGCTTCCGTTCCAGGATATTATGAGGCGGTTTCGGAGGAAATACGACGTATCAGCGATGGCACAGAAGATCCCGCTCTACCTGAACCTCTTCGACATCATGTACCTTGATGGTGTGTCGTTGATCGACAAAGAACTGCGTGCCAGAAGAGCGCGGATGGATGCGATCGTGGAGCCCGCCGAGTACCTCAGGGTGGCAGAGCAGCGATGCACGGACGACTCTGATGTTGCGCATGCCATGTATCAGGAGGCGCTGGACGCAGGGCACGAGGGTGTGATGATGAAGACCCTGGATTCGATATATTCTCCTGGAAAACGCGGCAAGAACTGGCTAAAGATCAAACCGATCATGGAGACGCTTGATCTGGTCGTAGTCGGAGCGGACTGGGGCGAAGGGCGGAGAGCGAACCTGATAGGCTCGTACCTGCTCGCATGTTACGACCCGGCTACGTCGGATTTTCTTGAGATCGGCAGGGTCGGAACCGGAATCACTGATGAGCAGTTGTCCGAACTGACCGAGTTGTTCTCACAGCATGTAATCTCAGAGGATGGGAGAACGATTGAATTGCAGCCTGCAATCGTCTTTGAGATCGCTTACGAGGAGATTCAGAAGAGCCCGCATTATGCGTCGGGATATGCGCTCAGGTTCCCGCGGCTCGTTCGGGTCAGGTTCGACAAGACGCCGGAGGATGCGGATTCGGTCGAGCGGGTGGAGCGGCTGGCTGGGGGGTGAGTAGTACATTGCCTGTTGACACGCGTAAGTCTGCCTGGGTATATGTGTTCGGTTAAGACTCAACCAGACCCCACAAATAAGGGCATTCCGATAACACTGGGAACTTTACGGGTTACCGGCACATAACCGATAGAAGTATATAAAATTTATTATTATATTTTATAGAAAATTAACCACAGGGGGGTACAGAGTTTTCCCGATCGTACATTACTCACAAATTTTATCTTAAAAGCACATGCTCAATAACGTGTAGTATGAACCACAAGATTACACAGATTTCCACAAGATTTCTGTGTTAATCTTGTGTACTCTCGTGGTTTTATACGTGGATATCCACACAATATTGAGTAAGTACTCTTAAAACCTGTTACATCTCTCTGTGACTCTCTGTATACTCTATAGTTCTATATCTTTGTTTTATCTAATATATAATTAAAAAAATGCACAATAATCGATTAGAAGTACTGGCACCGAATGAACGAGATTGCTTTTGTGCGTGGTGGCGTGGATCGGCAAAGATGGTGATTGGGTGTGATCTTCTGTTCCTAACAACCCCACCAGTTTGAGCCCGACGCTATCGGTTTTATCGATTTCACCGATCATTAGCACAATGTATATTACGTCTCTGCATAGCGTTTTTGCACTGGCAGCGGTTGCGTGTTGCTGTTGATTTGTCATCATAATAGCATATCTAATAGCAAAAAGTTTATATACAACCTATTACCACAGTAGATGTGCACATGCGCAAAACTGCGCAAGAGAAATGTGCACCAATAACAGTACCGAGAGGTAACAAGAATGACACAACACACAACACAAAAGGGGATGCGTGTATTCGTATCCATCGCAACAATGCTCGCAGTAATATTCGCTGCGACAGCCGTGCCAGCAATGGCAGAGTCTTCACCGTCAGGAGATGGTGTCGTAGACTACACAATGTATGACAATAATGGAAATGGCGCAATCGACGCCGAGGAGCGAATTATGCTCGATATTGATATCGAGAGTTGTCGAGTTACGTTTGATGAGTCGGCATACGCTGACACGTACACCACGGATAATACAGTCGTACTAAATGACGAGTTTCAGGAAATCGCCTTGAGCCCGGTAAACCGGGTGGATACCAGCGAAAGTCCGGTAAACGCAAAAATAGAGGCGAAACCAGTGGAAAAGACCGCTGATAAAGTGACGACATCAGAAGGGGCGCAGGAGAGTGGAGAGGATGCAGCAACAACCCACGATTCCGAACCGGAACCAACCGAATCAACCAAAGAGAGCGGATCACCCATGGCACTGGTAGTATTTGGTGTACTTGCAGTGGCTGCCATCATTGGCAAGTATCATAAGGCAAAGTGAAGTGGGGCTGAGGAGCTATTCATAGCTCCATTCTTTTATTTTCGATTCATTTTTGATTTACGGTTCAGGAAACGACGACACATCGAGCAGACATGCCTGACCCCTTGGCAATGTAACCTACGTTTTTGCAGACGGGTCTTGCGAGATCGTAACTAATGTGCCATCCTGTCCGAAACCAGTCCGGTCACCCGATAATCTGACATCCCACTCACACAAATATTATAAGACGCAAGAACTATTGATAACTGGGTGATATAATGGATTTATCGATACTGATATACGTAGTGATCATAGCGCTCCCCATACTTGCGAGCGCTGTGAAGATTGTTCAGGAGTACGAGCGTGGTGTGATATTCCGACTCGGAAGGCTGGTCGGCGCAAGAGGACCCGGTCTCTTCTTCATAATCCCGATACTCGAGACGATGAAGAAGATCGACCTCAGGACGATTGTGCTCGATATCCCGCCGCAGGAAGTGATCACCAAGGACAACGTCACAACGAGGGTGAACGCTGTTGTGTACTACCGGGTGCTGGATCCGAGTAAGGCTGTGGTGCAGGTCGAGCACTATCCAACCGCAACCGCGCAGATGGCGCTCACGACTCTTCGAGGTGTTGTCGGGCAGGTCGAGCTTGATGAGGTGCTCTCGGAGCGGGACAAGATCAACAAGCAGCTACAGGTGATAATCGACGAGGCTACCGATCCATGGGGGATCAAGGTTTCAGCTGTCGAGATCAAGGATGTCGAACTGCCTGAGACGATGCAGCGTGCGATGGCTTCGCAGGCAGAGGCAGAGCGGAACCGCAGAGCACGGATCATCAACGCGGAGGGTGAACTGCAGGCATCACTGAAACTGGCAGACGCTGCAAAGGTGATGAGTGAACAGGAGGGAGGGCTGTACCTCCGAACGCTGCAGACGATCAAGGATGCAACCGAGGAGAAGGCGACAACGGTCGTGATCCCACTCCCAATCGAGATGCTGGGTGCACTCGGGCTTAAGGGGAAAAAGGAGTAAAGTAAAGACAGAAGTATCCACTTCAAATCAGAGGGTATAACTGATAGCCACAGAGATCACAGAGTTTTTCCTCTCTGTGCCCTCTGTTGCAGAATACGGAGTTTATTCCCCTACTTTTTGAAATGGACACGACAAGGACAAGCAAGGACAAGGATTGAAACCGCAATGAAACAGACAACACCCCTCCCCGCGCTCATGCTGCTGCTGGCTCTGCTCGTGATTGCGCCGGCATCCGCAAGCGCGTCTCAGCCAGTGATCTATGTGATCGAGGTGAACGATATGATAACTGCGGGCACAGAGATTGCGATCGCCCGCGGAATCAATCATGCGGAAGATATCAATGCCGAGGCGGTATTGATCGAAATCGACACACCTGGCGGGCTTGTCACATCGATGGAGGGGATTGTGTCGGATATCGAGCGTTCGCGGGTACCGGTGATTGTGTTTGTTCCGCAGGGAAAGCGAGCATTCTCCGCCGGCGCATTCACTCTTTTATCGGGACATATTGCCGCAATGGCACCCGGAACCGCCACCGGCGCGGCAACGCCAATTGCGATAACTCCCACTGGAACAACAGCGGTGGAGAACAAGACGATCAATGCGTATGCGGCTCGCATGCGCGGAATTGCTGAGAACAGAAACCGATCCGCGGAGGTTGCCGAGAAGTTCGTGAGAGAAGGTCTCTCGCTGACTGCTGAAGAGGCGCTGGACCAGAACGTGATTGATATAATCGCAACCGACCGAGACGAGCTTGCAGATTTGGCGGATGGCAGAACACTCAACGTGAGTGGCAGATCTGTTACTCTGCGAACACAGGATGCGATATTCATCTCGCAGGAGCCGCGACTGTCTGAATCGATCATCACTCTCCTCAGCAACCCGCAGATTGCGTTTGTGCTCTTTCTGATAGGGCTCTACGGGATCATCTATGGCATCAAAGCTCCGGGGACGTACGTTCCCGAGATGGTTGGTGCAATAGCGATGATACTCGCGCTGTATGGCATGGGATTGTTCTCGGTCAGCACATTCGGCGTGCTATTGATCGTAGCAGGGGTGGTACTCTTCATAGCCGAGGTCTTGACGCCGACGTTCGGGATACTGACGGTCGGCGGCATCGTATGCCTGATTCTCGGGGCGATTCTCTTTCCGCAGGAGCCGTTCATGCCCCCGGAATGGATCAGCGATTTCAAGCGCCTTGTCGTTGTGACCGCGATTCTCTCGGCAGGAATCATCGTTGTTGGTCTCGGGCTTGTCATGAAGGCACGGATGCGGCAGCCGACAACAGGGCAGGAGGAGTTGATCGGCAAGGTTGTCAAGGCTGAGACCGATATCGGTTTTGAGGAGCATGGCACTGTTCGAGTTCATGGTGAGATATGGAGGGCATCCTCATCGGAGCCGATACAGAAAGGGGAGAAGGCGGTTATCGTGGCTCTGGACGGGCTCACGCTGATTGTCGAACCGAAGAGTGAAGAGTCCTGATCATGGGGCTTTTGAAGGTGCTGTGCTGGGAAAGGAGAATTGGGAACCTGCGAGACTCGTTGGTGTGCCCCGGTTTCAGTTGTTCTTGTGCTTGACACTGTCGATTTTTCCAGTGAGATCGCCATGCCCTTAGATTCTGCCGTAGAGTGCGCAGAGGGGCGCGGAGGGTTGAAAACGGTCTCAAAACTCTTGCGTTCCTCAGCAGCCCCTCGCGGTGATAAATCACTTGATTTCATCAGCCGTAAAAGCGATGGTAGCACAGTGATCGGCGGGTGGATCCCCTTCTGTGCTTATTGCACAAAGTCTCTCAAGAAGTACATGAATGGTGTCCGCTTCTATGAGATGGTGGCTGAAATAAAAAGGCACGGAGTACTTATTCAGTATGAGGTGGAAGATTTTGAAGCAGACATCAAAACGCTCAGAAAACTTAAAAGTACTATCTAATGCATCTCCTTTGATTTATCGAATAAGGCGCGGGCACAAATCAACAGAAAATAGTATCTACTTTAAAAAATAATAAAAAGTCTCGAGTTTGAGAGGCAGCCAAAAGAAGAAAAACATTTAAACAACTCAATCCAGAAGAATATTGTGAAAATTGTGGTGAGAATATGAAGACGATGGACGTACGCTGGAAACAGCGATTTCAGAATTTTGAGAGAGCTTATCTGCGTTTGAAAGAAGCAATGGAGCTGGAAGAATTGACCGAACTTGAGAGAAATGGTTTGATTCAGCGTTTTGAGTTCACACTCGATCTTTCGTGGAAGGTGATGAAAGATTTTTTGGAAGAAAAAGGATTTGCTTTTAAACCTTCGCCCAAAGATACGTTGCGGCTGGCACAACAGAGCGAATATATAACTTATGCGCAAGAGCTGATTGATGGATTGGATATGAGAAATGAGCTTTCACACGATTATAGCGGTGAGAAATTCGAACGTTCGGAGAAGAAATTAAGAGAAGAAACGTATGTTGCATTGGGAAAACTATACCTCTTTTTTATAAATGAAAAAAACAAATGATTATTCCGAATTATTTCATGAATAAAAAAAGAGATTCTTTTGGACTTTCTGACAGGGATATGAAAACGTTGCGGGATATTTTCAAAAAATATCCTGATGTGAAAAACGTTTTTGTATTCGGGAGTCGGGCTAAGGGAACGTACAAACAAGGCAGTGATATTGATCTGGCAATAATGAACGAGGGAGTAAACGATGCGTTTATCCGCAAAATGAAAAGCGATTTTGAAGACAGCAGCCTGCCTTATACAGTTGATCTGGTGAACTACCCCACACTAAAACATCCCGAACTGAAACATCATATTGATAGGGTCGGGGTGCCTCTGCTCCAAAAATAACCGCTAAAGTTGATCGGACACTGTCGCTACTACGAAAGTGAGCGGGTAACTTGTGGTAGGAACGACAAGATTGCACAGATTTTCACACGATTTCTGTGTTGCAGACCAAGGAGGGAATGATTACTCGCGCCCCCTCGTCCAAGAACCGTGCGTGCGACTTTCACCGCGTACGGCTCAAGCATCTCACAACCTTAACTCGAACTTCCGCAGAACAAGTCCCCGGAACCGAAGTATAACTCATCCCAGAAACCCCACACACAATCGCGCGACCCTACTTCACGCGATGTGCCGGATGATACTTCTCGATCATCTCATTGTCGATCCGCGTCAACTAAGCCTCCGGAAGCTCCGTGAGCAGATTCCACCCAGTCTCAAGCGTCATCTCGATGTCCCGGTCCTCATCCTTGCCCTGCCGGACAAACTGGCCCTCAAACATGTCAGCAAACTCGGGGGAACTTCCGATCACGCTCAGAGAGCGCATCCTTACCGACGATCGCAACAAGACCCCGGAGAAGTGTTTTCTTCGGCGTAACCCGCATACATCTGATCAGATACTGCCTTGTGATCTTCTCTTGTCCGTCTCTTGCCCATCCCTGGGTCTATCAGCCGTAAACGCGATGGCAGCACGTTGACCTACGAATAGATCATTTTCTGAGCTTATTGCACAGAGTCTCTCAGAAAGTAAACGAATGCTTAATGACGCACGGCACTCATATAAATATCACAGCAATGTCAGCAGAAGCAAAAACAATCAGAACCGAGATAGAACTCCCGAGCGACATCCTGTATTCGCAGGGAGTCTATGAAAACCGTGCAGAATATTTTGTGAAGAAGAATTTCCTGCTGGAATTGTACCGGGAAGGTAAGATATCTCTCGGGAGGATGGCGGCACTGCTCGGGATGAATCGGATGGAGATGCTGGGGGTCCTGAAGGATTCGGACATACCTCTGAACTATGGGATTCAAGAGCTGGAAGAGGATATGGAAACCGCAAAGAGGCTTGGTATGCTGAAATGAAGGTGGTCAGCAATTCTTCGCCTTTGATTTTCCTATCTGCACTTGGGTTGCTGGATGTTTTAAGAATTGAGTTTGGCGAGGTGCTGATACCAGAAATGGTATATCAGGAAGTTACAGCAAATGATCTGAAGGGATCACGTGCAGTAAGAGATGCAGACTGGATCGCGGTGGTGGCAGTCAGGGATATGGCGCATCTATCTATGTTGCCCGTGCTGGATGCAGGCGAAAGAGAAGCAATAATCATTGCCAGTGAACAAAACGCTGATTTGCTTCTGATGGACGACCTTGCCGGAAGGAGAGCCGCAATAATGTACGGGATCAACGTGATGGGAACACTGGGGTTTTTGAAGGTGATGTACCGGAAAGGGAGAGTCGAGAACCTGCGGGATGTGTTGGATGAGCTTTTAGGGCATGGATTTCGGATGGATGCGGGTCTGTATAGGAGAATACTTGAGGATTGAGTCTTGGGAGATGTTACAAAAATCAATGAAAAGGGGTAAAATAACGCTATTTCTTTTTTTCGGATTGTTTCCAAATATTATCAAAAAAATCGGTTGCGCGTTTTACTGTCTCTTTATCCCTTACCCAAATTCCTGCGTTGAATTCATCGATTAATTGATCTCTCGTTAAATCGGCAGAGGAAATTAAGGCTTCTTTATAATCCACAATTATTATCCTTGCATGGAGGATTTCATTTGTCTTAAGATTGCCTCTTGTTGCTATTTTTAATAAATCCAAAACATTTTTGGCTATTCTTTCCCTCATGCCTTGTATGTCCCTTGAAGGACGTGTAATAAGTTTTATAGATAATTTTGGATTATTCTCCGCTAAATTGACAATATCCTCATATATCACATCTACAAAGGGAGAAAGTATTTTTATTTCAGTCTCTGCCGAATTTAACATATCTTTGATCTTTACATAGATATCTTTTACATGCATTCTTTGATCGAAGATTGGGGATGTGTGAATAAAATGAGGTTTTGTTCGTTCGATTCTTTGGTTTGTCAACGTTTCCTTCCACTCCACTTCAGCTAAAGAAATTTTTGCCCCTTCTCCTGCTGATATTAGGGCTAATAATGCGTCAGCAGTCGCTGCATAATCTAAAACACGGTACCTTTCTTCATCACCGGGTCTCGTACGCGTAGGATGTGTCCAACTTCCATCATCATTTTGTTGTTGTTTTAACCAGTTGGTTGCTTCCTGCACAGAAGAATCATGAGATCCTCTAATTCGAGAAATTGCTTGTATAGCCCAAGATGTACAGGGGATATGAGAGTCAGAAATGTTTGGATGATAGATAAATCCACCATCTTCGTTTTTATGATCAAGCAGTCTACCGATTGCTATATTACTCTCGCGTTGATACCGCTCATAATCCAGTTCTGTAAGTGCCAGTACTCCAACCGCAATCTCACCCCACCAACCATCCTTTTCCATGTCGTCTATTAAACAATGCACTGCTTTTTTCGTATAATCTGATTCTGGTTCCAATAACACCAATGTTCGAAGAACATCTGCATGACTCTCCCCATAATAACTAAACCAACCATCCCTGCTCTGTCCAGCTTTCATATTTGACAATTCCTGCATGTAAAATGAGTTATTATGGAGTCCCAATTTTGCTAAAAACCAACCATCTCCAACAACTCTCAGATCCACCTCACCAATTGACCAGTATTTCCAGAATGGTTCATCCTTTGCTCGTTCCAAATATTTTTCAACAAACTCTTGATCGAATTTTTCCAGAACGTAAAACGCTTCAGCATAGTGTGCACCATCTTTATCCACGTCCACATTACTCTTCAGCCATTCAACACCCCTCCGAACTTCCACAGAACAAGTCTCCAAAGCCGAAGTATAACTCATATCCCAAAAACCCCCTTGGGGGGCACAATCGCGCGACCCTATTTCGCGCGATGTGCCGGATGATACTTGTTGATCATCTCATTATCAATCCGCGTCAGCTGAGCCTCTGGAAGCTCCGCAAGCAGACTCCACCCAATCTCAAGCGTAGTCTCAATCGATCGGTCCTCATCCTTGCCCTGCCGCACGAACTGGTCCTCAAACATGTCAGCAAACTCCAACAACTTCCGATCACGCTCTGAGAGCGCATCCTTTCCGACGATTGCGACAAGTCCTCTGAGATCGTTTCCTTCAGCGTAGCCAGCGTACATCTGATCCGATACCGCCTTGTGATCTTCCCTTGTCCTGCCCTCGCCTATTCCTGAGTTCATCAGCCTTGAAAGCGATGGCAACACGTTAATCGGCGGGTAGATCCCCTTCCTGTGCAGTTCTCGCGAGACAACGATCTGCCCCTCTGTGATGTATCCACTCAGGTCAGGTATCGGGTGAGTGATATCGTCGCCAGGCATCGAGAGGATCGGAAACTGCGTGACAGACCCTTTTCTGCCCTTGATAACACCTGCACGCTCGTAGATCATCGAAAGATCCGTGTACATGTATCCGGGATAGCCTCGCCTTCCAGGAACCTCTTCTCTTGCTGCACCCATCTGCCGTAGAGCCTCTGCGTAGTTGGTCATGTCTGTTAAGACCACAAGCACATGCATGTCGTGCTCATAAGCAAGATACTCGGCTGCCGTGAGCGCAAGTCTTGGTGTGATCAGCCGTTCGACAGCAGGGTCGTCTGCAAGGTTCAGGAAGATTACCGCTCGCTCGAGAGCGCCTGTTCGCTCAAAGTCTCGCATGAACGACTGCGCCTCCTCGTTTGTAATGCCCATTCCCGCAAAGACCACGGCAAACGCCTCCTCGCTTCCGAGCACTTTTGCCTGTCTTGCGATCTGGAGCGCAATCTCGTTGTGCGGAAGTCCCGAACCAGAGAAGATCGGGAGTTTCTGCCCCCTGACAAGCGTGTTCATGCCGTCGATTGTGGATATTCCTGTCTGGATGAACTCTGCTGGCGGTTCTCGTGCGTACGGGTTCATGGCAGCGCCGTTGATGTCGAGCCTGTCCTCCGGAACGATCCTTGGTCCTCCATCGAGTGGATCGCCTGATCCTGAGAGGATTCGTCCCAGCAGATCAATTGAGACCGGGAGTTTGATTGTTTCGCCAGTGAACCTGACCCCGCATTGCAGGTCCAGTCCGCCTGTGCCCTCGAAGACCTGAACCACAACAATGTCCTTTGAGGTGTCGAGAACCTGTCCTCGCTTCGTGGTTCCGTCACCCAGTTTGATGTAGACGAGTTCATTGTATCCGACCGGCTCTGTCTTCTCAACAAAGATCAGCGGTCCTGATATCTCATTGATCGTTTTATATTCCTTCATCTAAACCGCCCCCCGGATCGCATCAAATTCTTTATCCATCGCAGAGAGGACAGTATTCAGCTTCTCATCGAACTCCTTCTCGAACTTGACCTTTGAGAGGTCGTCCTTCGATTTCACAGAGGTGATGTCCTCGAGTTCGGCTCCGCCCTCCAGAGCGGTGTTTGCGAGGTCAGAATACTTCATGATCGCTTTCATCAGCTTGTACTGCTTATCCATCTCGCAGAACGTGTCAACATCGTGGTATGCGTTCTGCTGCAGGAAATACTCCCGGATCATGCGTGCGACCTCGAGTGTGAGCTGCTGATCCTCCGGAAGCGCATCAGAACCAACAAGCTGCACGATCTCCTGCAGTTCAGACTCCTTCTGCAGAATCTCCATCGCATCGCTGCGCAATATCGGCCAGTCTGGCGATACATGTTCGTTGTACCAGTCCGCGAGTGCGTCCGTATACAGGCTGTAGCTCTCAAGCCAGTTGATGGATGGGAAATGTCTGCGTTGCGAGAGCTTTGAGTCAAGAGCCCAGAATACCTTCACAATACGCAGCGTGTTCTGGGTCACAGGTTCCGAGAAGTCGCCACCCGGCGGCGATACGGCGCCAATCACAGTGACTGACCCATTCACACCCGAGAGCGTCTCAACGCTTCCTGCACGCTCGTAGAACTCAGAGAGCCGCGCCGCGAGGTATGCCGGGTACCCTTCCTCACCCGGCATCTCCTCAAGCCGGGATGATATCTCACGCATGGCTTCAGCCCATCTCGACGTCGAATCAGCCATCAGCGAGACGTCATAGCCCATGTCCCTGAAGTATTCTGCAATCGTGATCCCTGTGTAGACCGACGCCTCCCTTGCAGCGACCGGCATGTTTGATGTGTTTGCGATCAGAACGGTTCGTTCCATCAGCGGCTTACCGGTCTTCGGGTCATCGAGTTCAGGGAACTCGTTTAAGACATCAGCCATCTCGTTGCCCCGCTCGCCGCATCCGATGTAGATCACAACCTCGGTATCGCTCCACTTTGCGAGCTGTTGCTGGGTTACCGTCTTTCCACTACCGAATGGTCCCGGAATTGCGGCAGTTCCGCCCTTTGCAACAGGGAAAAGTCCATCAAGGATCCGCTGCCCTGTGATTAGCGGTGTGTCCGGCATCAGCTTCTTGCGAACCGGTCTTGGCTTACGAACTGGCCACTTCTGCATCAATGTGAGTTCGGTGCCGTCTGTAAGCTTGCAGACGCACGCAGTCACGGTGAACGACCCTGACTCAATCTCGTCAATGACGCCTGAGACCGTAGGGGGAACCATGATCTTGTGCTCGATATGGGTCTCCTGAACCGTTCCGATGATGTCCCCTCCGGCAACTTTTGTGCCTTTGGTGACTGTGGGCTTGAATTCCCACTTCTTCTCACGATTGAGACCCGGCGCAGTTACGCCGCGCTCAATGAAATCGCCCATCTTCTCCAGGAGCACGGGCAGTGGTCGCTGGATACCATCATAGACGCTTGTCAGAAGCCCGGGTCCGAGTTCGACAGAGAGCGACATGGATGTGTTCTCGACAGGTTCGCCGGGCGCGATTCCCGATGTATCCTCGTAGACCTGAACGGTCGATTTGGCACCTTCAATTCCGATCACCTCACCCATAAGCCCCTCTTTGCCGACCTTGACCACGTCGTACATCTTTGTGGGCACATCAATGACCGTAACGACCGGTCCTGCTATCCGATATACTGTTCCTTTCATTTCCAAAGATCAACACCTACTGCGCTTTTAATTTTTTCTCTTAGCTGAGTAGTCTCGCCGCCTCCAACCAGAACCACCGTCGGCTCGATCGATTCACCGAGCGTCGATTGCAGTGCAGCCGGAAGAAGCGACACGTCATCATTATGCATAATCAGTATCCCGACGTCATCGTCACCGAGCACATCATGCACCGTTGAGTCCATAGTCTCGGGAGTCGCTTCGTAAGTCTTTCTTATACCTGCGAGTTTGAATCCGAGCGTGAAATCACCACGTCCGATTACTGCGAGTTCCATTGCATCACCTGTAAATCGGTATATTCTATCATTGCTTCAACAGATGTTCCCCATCTGATAAAAATCTGTAGGTGCATGTTCGGGTGCATGTTCGTCTATGGCTCTCTGTGCTCTGCCTTATTGATTGTTTTGTGAATGCGCTTTGATTGCTGCAGCAGCGTTCGCAAGCTTGTAACAACCTTGCCACAAGTCCACCTAAAGGTATCGAGGCGATATTGGGGACTCTTCATTATTTCCCAGAACGCGAAAAATTGCCGTGCATGCTCAATAACTTGTGGCGGAAACCACAAGATTACACAGTCTGCGAAGCAGCGGCGCAGCCATCTTCACAAGATTTTTGTGTTAATCTTGTGTAATCTCGTGGTTTTATATGCGGATATCCACACAATATTTAATAAGTACAAATTGCGGTACATATTCACAACTTCAGCATTTGTGATATCCGTAAATTCGTGTTATTCGTGTTAAAATCATGAATTTCACAAATGGACAAATGGCACGAATTTGATTACATAAAAATTTGCTCGCAATTCTTTTTGATCCTATCCAACCAGAAGAGATGTAACAGTATCCGATATTGCGCCGGTAGTGCCGGTAGCTACAGTAGCGCAGGCAACCTCTCAAAAATTAGCGTGAACCCCAATACGCCGCGCGGCGAAGATTTATTAAGAGTGCAGCGCAATAAATAGAGATAGAGGAGGGTTGGTAGGTTATGGTGGATGAAGGGGGCGTCCTTTCGAAGACTGCGGACGCAGGTTCTGGTATGGATGTGCATGAGGAGCCTCAGGTCCCGTTTGACATCGGCACCAGCACCACCAGCACCACCAGCGGCACTGACACTAACAGCACAGACAATGGCAACGACGACACTGATTCCGACATTGATGGGTCCGGCGCAGCCGAGATTGTCACGGACGAGCTGATCCGTGATCTCAAAGGCGATGTCGAGAAGCCCAGGGTGGAGCAGGAGGCGAAGGTTCCCGAAAAAGAGAAGCTCTCGGTCAAGGAGAGACTCACATCCCTCTTTAAAAAGGATCAAGGTCTGGGATTGGAGCCTTATGATCCGGAAAAACATGGACCTCTTGTCACCTTCGACGGAAAGGACGGATACGAGGAGGTCAATAGGTACTGGGTGAATGAACCGTATTCGTTCATCGTGATTCTGCACAACCTCGAGCGGGATGACCTGTTGTATCAGGTGATTGAGCCGCGTCTGAGCAAACTCGAATGCAATTTCCTTGAGGAGATCCGGTCCCGGCTCAGAGACGTTCTTCTGGTAGAGGATATCAAAAACGAGGAAGATAAGGAACGAATCGTTGTAAGGAAAGTTAAATCGATCGTGCAGGACTATGCAATCGACATAGATGTCGTATCGCTCGAAAAGATACTCTATTACATCGTCAGAGATTTTATCAGGTTTGGAAAACTGGATCCGCTGATGTGGGATCCCACAATCGAGGACATATCCGCCAACGGTCATGACATCCCGATTTATTTATATCACAAAGAATATTTGAACATCCCGACGTCCATAATCTATTGCGAGGAGGAACTGAACTCCTTTGTAATCCAGCTCGCGCAACAGAGCGGCAAGCACATATCCATAGCAGAGCCGATGGTTGATGCCGCGATGCCGGACGGTTCCCGAATCCAGATGACACTCGGAACAGCCATAACAGCTCATGGCAGCACGTTCACGATACGCAAGTTCAAGGACGTTCCGATCACGCCGATCGATCTAATCGGATGGAAGACGTTTTCCTCTGAGGCGATGGCTTATCTCTGGCTATGCATCGAAAACAACAAGAGTTTGATCTATGCAGGTGGAACAGCGTCAGGAAAGACGTCATCGCTCAACGCGGTCTCGCTATTCATACCCGAGAAGGCAAAGATCGTGACGCTCGAGGACACGAGGGAGTTGCAGCTCCCACACCCGAACTGGATTCCGGGCGTGACACGGGACGCATTCACGGCTGATGAGCGCGGCGCAATCGACATGTACGAACTGCTCAGGGGCGCGCTCAGACAGCGCCCCGAGTATCTGCTGGTCGGCGAGGTGCGGGGCAAGGAAGCACTCACGCTCTTTCAGGCGATGAGCACCGGACACACGACGTTCTCGACGATGCACGCCGATTCTGTCGCATCTGCGATACACCGTCTCGAGAACCCCCCGATCAGTGTTCCGAGGGCGATGATACAGGCTCTCGACATCATGAGCATACAGGCGCAGATCTACGTGAAGGGGCAGCGTACACGCAGGTCTCTGAAGATCGTGGAGATAATCGACATTGACCCGACCACAAGAAACATCAGGACGAACGACGTCTTCGTATGGAATCCCGCGAGCGATGTGATCGAACGGGTCGGGGAATCGAAGGCACTCATTGACATACAGACGAGGCGGGGCTGGTCCATTCAGGAATTGAAGACAGAACTTGTTTACCGGCAGAAGATCCTCGAGTACCTCGTGCAGAACAATGTCACCGACTTCAAGACGATCGCAACGATCATCCATGCTTATGAGTCCACGCCTGAGAAGGTGCTGAAGAAACTCGGGTTTACTTGAGATTTTGTGATTTTGTGCAATGGTCGATCTGACCGTGAACGCACAGCGAGTGATGCTCAATACAATATGCTATGAGGATTTTTGTTCTTTGCGTCTCTGCGACTTTGCGTTAAATCAGAGAAACGCAAAGACGCGAGGGCGCAAGGGCGCAAGGGCGCAAGGGTTGGAAACCACAGTAATCCATCAGAATCAGCATTTTTTGTACGTGTTTAGCTAACCACAAGATTACACAGATTTTCACAAGAAAGTATCATGAAGTAAGATATAAAATATAAAACTAACCAGTGTAACATGTTCTAATACCCTACTCTTGTGTTAATCTCGTGAAATCTCGTGGTTTTTTCGCTCAGCTAAACACATAACCATTTTTTGTGATTCTGGTCTGTTGGCAACAATTATCATCTTCCGCTGCGACAGTGCTTCACATGGAGCTACTGTATCTGAATGAGGGCAATGTCAAGGAACTGCTTGACATGAAGGCAGCGCTCGGCGTTGTTGAGGATGCGTTCAGGGAGCATGGCATGAGGCGGGTGCAGATGCCTGCAAAATCGTACCTCTACTTCCCAACGGGTGATCTCCGCACCATGCCCGCGTATCTAAAGAGCGCGGGGATTGCGGGTGTGAAGATCGTCAATGTGCACCCGGGTAACCCGGCGAAGGGATTACCAACGGTGATTGCGGTTGTTGTGCTGAATTCAATTGAGACCGGCGCTCCTCTCGCTGTTATAAGCGGCACATATCTCACAGATGTGCGGACCGGTGCGGCAGGGGGTGTTGCCGCGGATAGGCTGGCACGACGCGATGCAACGGTCGTTGGCATGGTCGGCGCAGGGCGGCAGGCAGAGACCCAACTGCGTGCGATCTCTCTTGTTCGCGAAATTGAGACCGTCAAAGTCATCGACCGCTCCGCTGCAGCCTGCATCCGGTTCAGAGAGGCGATGGCGGATCTGGGGTGTGACATCGTGATCGCGGAGAGCGCAAGAGGGGCGTGTGACTGCGACATACTGGTCACAACAACACCTGTGAGGGCGCCAATCGTGGCAGATGGCTGGGTGCGGGAGGGCACGCACATAAACGCAATCGGTGCTGACGCAAAGGGCAAGCAGGAGCTTGATCCTATGATTCTCAAACGGTCAAAGATTGTGATCGATGATCATGCGCAGGCGACACACTCTGGCGAGATCAATGTCCCGCTCACAGAGGGGCTCATAACAGTCGATGACATCTGTTGCACGCTCGGCGAGATCATCACAGGGATGAAGCCGGGAAGGGGCAATGATGGTGAGATCACGGTCTTTGACTCAACAGGGCTCGCTATACAGGACGTCTCGACAGCAAACCATGTCTACCGGCAGGCTGTCGAGAAAGGGATCGGGACGTATCTGGAACTGTTCTGATCTTCTGATCCTCCAATCTCTTCGATTGGGCGATTCTCAAAGCTGCCGGGGTCAAAATCGATCAGACGGTCATGAAACGAAGCGGAGAGTGCTGCGCCGCCCGGGCGAAGATTGTGAGATGTCTGCTGAAACTTTGAGCACCATCAGCCGTGAACTGGTGCCGCTGGAGATGTGTATGCAAGTCGCCAACCAGTGTTTCCAGCAGGCGCTGGATTCGCTTGAGAAATAGTAAAGCACTGTTTCGTTCAAAGGGTGTGTCAGAACTCCAATCCCGCTGCCCTTTACCCCGACTTCAGTATGGTGTGGCGTGGATGGGGCTCTGATATAAACAACGAATTGGAGAGTATAACCAATGATGCAATGGTTACTTCTCGCATTAGGAATTATCATGGAGGTCTGCGGCACCACCTGTATGAAGTTGTCAGATGGCTTCTCGAACCTTGTCCCCTCTGTTCTCACCTTCGTCTTCTGGGGAATCGCATTTACCATCTTTATCTTTGCCCTGAAGACCTTTGACCTCAGTCTCGCCTACGCTATATGGGTTGGATCAGGGCTTGTGATCGTGAGCATCATTGGAATCCTGTACTTCAAAGAACCCGCAAATACTCTTAAGGTCATTTCACTACTCCTGGTTGCGATAGGCGTTGCCGGTCTCGGTGTGAGCGATCTGATTCGCTGATTGGACACTCATCCAAGGGGTGCATTATGGGTGCGGTCGGATGCCTGTGAACTATACACCTGTGAACTATACACCTGTGAACTATACTCGACACCGGTATAAACCGCGATTTTCGTTCTTTGCGTCTTTGCGTCCTCGCGTCTTTGCGTTCTCAATTTAACGCGAAGGCGCAAAGGCGAGAGAGACGCGAAGGGTGATA
>DAOVGE010000024.1 GCA_030672605.1 Methanosarcinales archaeon | reverse complement strand
GGCTTGGATGAGACCGCGTAAGCAACCCATGTCACGCCCTCGACCTCGTTTGTGATCCTGCCACTGATTTTCTCCAGAAGATCGTAGGGGAGCCTGACAAAGTCCGCAGTCATCGCCTCGACCGACTCCACTGCCCTGATCACCACAAGATGCCCGAGCGACCGCTCATCGCCAAGAACGCCGGTTGCAAGATCGTCACCGACTATCGCAAACGCCTGCCATGTTTTATCGTAAAAATCCGCACCTCTGAGCTCTTCTTCGATGATCGCACCCGCATCGCGGCAGATTATCAGTTTATCAGGGGTCACCTCTCCGATGATTCTTGCTGCAAGACCCGGACCTGGGAACGGGTGGCGGTTGACGATTGAATCGGGCAACCCGAGTTTTTTCGCAATCACACGCACCTCATCCTTGTAGAGATCCCGTATCGGCTCAATCAGCCGCAGCAACATCTCCTCAGGCAGTGCCCCGACGTTATGATGCGACTTGATGCGCGATGCGAGACCTGATGTTGCTGCGCTCTCGATTCGGTCAGGGTAGATTGTGCCCTGCGCCAGAAAATCGACATCCTTGATCTGTTCTGCGGCGAGATCAAAGACACTGATAAACTCGCTTCCTATCACCTTCCGTTTCTCCTCGGGATCGCTTACTCCACGTAATTTCTCCAGAAAACGATTTTGAGCCTCGACAACCTCAAGATGGATGCTGAAATTGTACCTGAACGTGCGTTCAATCTCTTCAGTCTCGTTTTTTCGCATGAGACCGTTATCAACGTAAATACAGGTCAATTGATCCCCAATTGCCCGGTTTAGCAGAACCGCAACGACCGAGGAGTCGATCCCGCCACTCAATCCAAGAATCACCTTGCCGCTTCCGACCGTCTCTCTGATCTCGTTGATTGCGCTTTCGATGAACGATTCCGGGCTCCAGTTAGAATTACATCCGCATATCAAAAAGAGGAAGTTTTTGAGCATCTCCTCGCCCTCTGGCGTGTGCACCACCTCTACATGGAACTGGATTCCGTAGATGTGCCCTTTTCTGAATGCTGCGACAGGTGAATCGGTTGTGTGCGCGATGATGTCAAAATCCGCGGGCATGGCTCCGATCAGATCTCCATGCGACATCCAGACAACGGTTTTCTCTTCGATCTCATGGAAGAAATCCGTTGTATCGTCCACAAAGAGCTCAGTCTTCCCGTATTCTCGCATACCGGACCGTTTGACATCCCCACCCATGGCACGTGCGATCAGTTGTGCCCCATAGCATATTCCAAGAATTGGGATGCCGATATTGAATATTTCAGGATCGCAACCGGGGGCATTCTCCACATACACGCTTGATGGTCCGCCTGATAGGACGATTGCTTTTGGATTCAGCTCCTGGATCGTCTCGCGGGATGTGGTGTGCGGGATGAGTTCGGCATACACCCCAAGATTCCGGCAACGCCGCACAATTAAGTGGCTATACTGCCCGCCAAAGTCCATGACCAGAACGAGTTGTTTCGTCATGCCGAGACCGCCATCTCCGTGTTGCGAGCGCCCGTGAGATCCTCTTCACGCTCGCGTCCAGAAACCCCCATGATCTCGATTGCCCGCTGCACAACATCGTCCACGCCGTATCCGGTCTCTGTTGAGATCTTGTACTCCCACTCGCCATGAAAGTCGGCGAGATCGCACTTGTTCGCAACAGCAAGAACCGGAATTGCAAGTGTTTGCTCGATCTCATGAAGTAGGCTGAGCTGAGCCGTTAGCGGATACCCGCAGTGCTCGGCAGGGTCGATCAGAAG
Source organism: Methanosarcinales archaeon (assembly GCA_030672605.1). Lineage (GTDB taxonomy): Archaea > Halobacteriota > Methanosarcinia > Methanosarcinales > Methanogasteraceae > Methanogaster_C. The sequence continues at coordinate 973 of DAOVGE010000024.1, read as the reverse complement.
CAGTACGAGGTCGCCTACGTGTTTCAGCGCTGATATCGCCTGCAACTCAATCGAATTGCGGGAATCAAGCGGGCGATCAAGGAGCCCGGGCGTGTCCACCACCTGATACCGCATTCTGTCACGATAGAAATGCCCTATGTAAATTCCCTTCGTTGTAAATGGATATGTGGCGATCTCAGGTTTCGCATCGGTCACGCGCCTCACAAAACTCGATTTACCCACGTTCGGGTAACCTGCCACGATGATTGTCGGAACCCCGGATATTTCCGGCAGTTTCCTGAGTTTGCCTCGTGCATCATTCAGAAAACGCAGGTTTTCGTCCACTTCGTGCACTATTGAGGCGATCCTGGCATAAGCCTGCTTCCGAATGTGAACCGGGTCGCCATACTTCATCTTCCTCTGATAGTCACGTGCGATCGAGCGAACCTTGTTTCCTGCCCACTGAACAGATGCAAGCGACATTTTGAGCCTTTCGATCCCGACGATTGTCTCTGTCAATTCGTAGTAAAACGGGGACAGTTCATCGAAATTGGGGAAGTCGTGCACGGTTTTCAGGAGACGAACCGATAGAACGTCCGCTACAGTCTGAACCATCGACCGCTGGATGCTGACGACTCCCCGCCCTTTACCTGCCTTTGCAGGGCGCAGAGCACGCCTGAACGCCTGATCAAGTAGCTCGTCAGCGGTCGGTACGGTGCGCAATCGTTCGTAGATCATGTCGAACTATCTTGCGCCGCATCGGCATTACCTTTGCCATGACCAACAGCATAAATAGTAATCGAGCCATCAAGAACCTGCGATGGTTAAGGTTGGCGTACATGTATCGATTGCAGGCTCGATAGACCGGGCAGTCGAGAGGGCGCAGAAGATAGGCTGCGACACATTCCAGATATTCACGAGAAACCCGAGGAGCTGGCGGTTCAAGGATCTCTCCACCGAACAGATCGAAAAGTTCACACAGGGTATCAAAAAG
>DAOVGE010000160.1 GCA_030672605.1 Methanosarcinales archaeon | reverse complement strand
GTTCTTTTAGAGAGATGATCAAGAATGGGCTAAACTTTATCAAGATATTATCAGATTGAAGATCAAAAACTATTTGGAGTTATGTGAAACTGTCTTTCATAGGTTTTTCTCGTTCGGAAGTAGGGGGTTTCGGAACTACTGATCTTTCAGAAAGACTGAAGACGAGTTGTACCATACTTTTGGAGTGGATGCCAAAGTGCTTCTTCGTAAATAGATTCAAGAAGACCGCGTCCACGATGCTTGTGGACTTCAATTCGTTCTATTCTGCCACAGAGCGCACAGGTGTTACACGGATGCTTCTTTGTACCCCTAACTCCCTCTCTGTTGCAGTCACAGAGTTCCAAGCGAGAAAAATAGGCTCTCTCTGTAATTCGCGAGTGCAGGCGTCTCGCAGATGAATTGTGCTGGTGTGGTGTTAAGCGCTCAGGGATCACGAATAAACGAATTTCACAGATGTTAAAACAGAATAGATTCGTGTCATTCGTCAATTCATGATAAAAACTGCCAGAAATAGACTAAATTCATGACAAACTCCTCGAAACCAAAGTGAGGTGAGCTCTGGTAAATAACCGCTATGACTGGTCGTTTTTGCATTGCAACGCGAGAACAAAAGACCCGAAAAAGATACCGTTAACGACCACAGAAAAAACCCTTTATCTAAACAATCCGCGCCCCAACATCCCCTATCATATCAAACGTCATGTAATCCACGATCTTGAGTAGCTTATTTCTGGCATCAGAGTCATCAAACGACTCCAGGATCCGCTTCGAGCAATCGACATGGTGCCGCACCTCTTGAATTGAGATATCCAGCGCATCGCTGTTGGGGATTATGTGTGGGAGCGTTGCCGAGGTGTTCTCGGACTTCTTTTCATGCTGAAGCTCCTCGTACTCGAGGATATCATCAACGATCTGGTATGCCATGCCGAGGTGCATCCCGAATTCGGCGCACTGGTAAACAGACTCTGCGGACGCTCCACTGATCCTGCTTCCCATGCATGCCGATGCGGCAAATAGCGATGCCGTCTTCTTGCTGATGCATTTGAAATAATCACCCTCTGAAAACTCGGTCTCGTTGCTGGCGACATCAATCGCCTCGCCCTCGGACATGGACATGCCTGCACGCCCGAAGTCCTGGATAACTGCCTGATCGTACTTGGAGATCAGTTCAATCGATTTCGAGATCAGAAAATCTCCGCAGAGGATCGCAGCAGCCAGTCCGAACTGCTTGTACACGCTCGGAACGCCCCTGCGCACGAGCCCGACATCCAGTATGTCATCATGGATCAGCGAGGCTGAGTGGATCAGCTCGATTGCGAGCGCTGCATCGGTACACTCGTCCGCGTCGCCCCCAAAGAGTTCGGAAGAGAGGATAAGAATGATCGGGCGGATTCGTTTGCCCCCCGAGTCAAATACGTGGCGAACGACGCGCTTCAGACCGGACTCCTCGCGATCATCCATCAGACTGGTAATTGCGCCATTAATCAATCCGTACTCGTGCCAGTCGGTGATCATCGGTATGCCTCTGTGCTATTGAATGGATTTAAGCGTTGTGTTGAGCGTCGCGTTCTCGGTCTCATACTTCGACGGACACTCGGATAGAATCCGATGCGCGTCTATGGTGCGGTCAGACAGCATCGTTCCGGTGACGGTCACAGGCATCCCGTCCTGCAGATTCACAGGCTGGGGCTTGCTGTAACTGACATTGATCTCGTTGTACCCATCTGTCATCGTAAATATCACGGTTGAGCCGTTATTGAGCATACAGAGCGTCCCGGTCTTTACCTCGCCATCCACGCATACCGTCTTCCCGATGTGCTCGTCCGTGAGCTCACCGACCGCGAGCGTACCCTGAAGATCGACACCCCACAACCCGACCAATAGAACAACGACGATGGTTGCGGACGCAAAGAATGTCTTTCGCATCTTATCCATGGGTGCCCTGACCCCCTCCTGTTTCCGGTCTTTTTGACACTCGTGATTTTGTGAAGAGCAGGTATGCGGTGTAGAGCCCGAGCCCGAGCCACACGAGTCCGAATGCGGACAGCAGATAATTCATAGTCTTTATGGTGGGGGGGATCATCTTAAATATTTGCCGCATCAGGTTTGTGGGACTTTTGTATGTGCAAAATGGCGTCAGCAAGTCCGGCATTGGATTGCGGTATGCCGGACACACACGGCATGGCACACAACACAGACAGAAATTACCTGATTCTGATGGATTCTGTGGTTTCCAACCTTTGCGCCTTTGCGCCCTCGCGTCTTTGCGTTCCTCTGATTCAACGCAAAGTCGCAAAGTCGCAGAGACGCAAAGACGAAGGAGTGGTGCCCACGATTACTACAACGTGGAGGGTGGGCTACTGCTATCGACCACAGAAAACGTTAGAACCAGGAAATTACAGGGCAAGGATCATCTCAACAATCTTTCTGGTGCTGCAGAGTCTGCCTGAGTTCAACTTCCCGATGCGAACTACCTCTGAATCAAAACCGCGATCTGCAAGTTGTCTTCTCAAATCCGCATCATCAAAGTACTGATCAAAGCCGAGCGCTATTATATCCGGTCTGATTTCGTAGAGCGGCTCAAAAATATCGGTTTCGCTCCCAAGAACCGCATGATCCACCACTCCTAACGCCTGCACCATCTCAATGCGGTGTTCGTCAGGAAGAACCGGCTTTGGTTTGTGCTTGATCATGCTCGACCGTGCAACGATTACGTACAGTTCATCGCCGAGCGCAGAAGCCTGCGAAAGATAGAAGAGATGCCCTGGGTGGAGGATGTCAAATGTTCCTGTTGCAAGCACCCGTGTCATCGCTCCCACCCCTCTCCCTCCAAAAATTCCTGGATATAATCAAAAATCACACCCGCAACAATCGTTTTGGTGCCGCTGACATGCCGGGGTTGACCCGGGTCCTGCGCTGTTATGATCCGGACATCGCCACAATCGCCGCCCATGTTATCCATGGTATTCGCAACAACCACCGCAAGTCCGTACCGATTCATAGTCTCTCTCGCGCGTTCGATTAAGAGATCGCCGCCAGACGTCTCCAGTTTGAAGCCCACAATCGCAAGATCTGGGTGCGCAGCCCGCACCACCCCGAGTAGCTTCTCTGTCGGGCGCAGATTGAGCGTCAGTTGCGCACCCGACCGTATCTTATCGCCTGATGAATCGAGCGTGTAATCCGAGATCGCAGCAGCGCTGATCAAAACGTCGCACCCCGCCCCAGTATCAGTCTCAGTCTCAGCCCCCGCTCCGGATCCGGTCGCATCGAGCACTGCACCCGTCATCTCGCGTGCACTCTCCACGTAGATCTCCCGGATTCCGGAGAAGCCGATGTGTCCGCGATGCACGAGCGTAACATCTGCGCCACGCCTGAACGCCTCGAATGCGAGTTCGATTCCCATCCTGCCTGACGCCCTGCTCGTCAGTATGCGCACGGGATCAATCGGCTCTGCGGTCGCACCACCTGTGATGAGAACCTTTCTGCAAGCGAGTGCGGATCCGCCGAGCGCCCGCTCAACCCACCTCACGATATCCCTGTTTTCCGCAATCTTCGCTTTCCCTTCCGCAATTACCGGCTCAATTACCATGACCCCGCAACTCCTCAGGAGATCGATGTTAGCGCGAACGATTGGGTTGTACATGTCCGCATGCATGGCAGGCGCAATTGCCACCGGAACATCTGAACCGATCGCAGTCACCGCAAATATCGAGACCGGGCTATCAGGAATGCCGTGCGCGATCTTCCCGATGGTTGCTGCCGTGCACGGTGCAATCAGCAGCAGATCGGCTGCGCCGGCATCACAATCACCATCACAATCGACACCACCGCCTGCACAGTATTCGACCCACGGTGTCTTGCCTGTCCAGCCGGTGATCACACGCCGCCCGGTCGCAGACTCGATTGCATCCGGGTGGATGATGCGCTGCGCCGGTTCGGTCATCACCGCCTGCACCACCGCGCCGCGGCGGATCAGTTCATGCGCCAGTTCGATTGTTCGCACAGCGGCAATGCTTCCGGTGATGCCGAGCACAATCGTTCTGTCTGCAAGCGTCTCAGTCTTCATTGTGAATCTCCTGAATCAGTCATTGTCAATCAGTGAATACACCATTCTTCTGTGATTTATCATTATGCATGGCGGTGCTGCTGCGTTTGCAGAAGAACCCGAAAGAGTATGGTGCGACAACATCAAGAGCATACGCTAACAAACCGCATAAAATCAAAATCAAAATATCCGGACATACTTCTCATCCTTCCCAGGATATACCCAGGACATACCTTCTACTTCACTCTCTGATCGATAAAAGATAGAATCGCTCGAATGTCCACCTCAACTTATAGAAATACACGCCCGATCTCCTCGTAAGTCGTCACCGAAAAATAACATATTGAAATTTCCGTATGTGTTTAGCTGAGGCGAAAAACCACGAGATTCCGCGAGATTAACACAGAAATCTCGTGGTTATACTTCGCACCGCCACAAACTGAGCTTTTTTTGCAATGTGTCAGTCGGATGTACAACAACACGAAAGACGTGACGACAGATATCACCCTTCGCGTCTCTCTCGCCTTTGCGCCTTCGCGTTAAATTGAGAACGCAAAGACGCGAGGACGCAAAGAACGAAAATCGCG
>DAOVGE010000171.1 GCA_030672605.1 Methanosarcinales archaeon | reverse complement strand
TGTGAGCGATGCACGGATTAGATGGAAAGCCGATGTGAAATCCGTCATGAAATAGTTTTACCACCTGCAACATGGTGAAAATGATGTGAGAATGAGGTACAATGTTCGGCTATCACTGGATTTTTGAACAGTGCCGTATTTCTCTCTCAGTCACGTTTCCAGCCTCATCGAAAACCAATATCTTGATCATGTTCCTGAGTCCGACCCCCGAAATCTCGTCGAGGGCATCGAAAACATCGTTTGCCGCATTAACCGCCCCTCTCGGATCGAATTCCCCAATGTTCTTGAGATTGTCTGTAACACGTCTCAATATTTCGTTCACCTGCTCCACCACCCCCGTACCCAGTTCGTTTGATATGCCCTGATAACACTCTTCTGCCGATCTGATCTCGGAAACCGCATCCATGATCTTTTGATTGCTCTTGTTTCTGTAACCATCCCGGATCAGCCCAAGTGCAGTGTACAGATGTCTGCATCCATCGCAAGTCTTGCTGCTGCAAGCACCGGTTTCGCCCAGACTGCTGAAACTCTCTGCTGCCTCACCAAGGCGAGAAATCGCTTCATTGAGCAGTTCGTCCCGCTTATTCACATCTTTGCTGTGCAGCCCAATCCCCCGCACACACCTCTTCGCCCTGTGGCTCGCGATTGCGCCATTGAGTCTGATTGCATCCGCGCCGTCTGTAAACTCGAGCGCAGCCTCTATCTCCGCAATTGCGCGGTCGAGTAGCGATATCGCCGCATCTGCATCCTTCTCCGTGATATTCTGCACCGAAAACGCAAGTCCCCGCGCGAGGTGTGCATCCATCATGAGTGAGCGCGGCATTCTGGCAAGCGGCAGATTGTACGTCTCTTCGTATCTCTCCGCCGCTTCTCGGTACAGTTTTGCCGCAGCAGTGGCGAGCTTCTCGCGCTCAACGCCAGACGATGCCAGCTTCACCTCGCACTTCTTCTGGTCCGCGATCATGCGCAGAGAGACCGCGAGCCAGTTGAGCGCGTTCGGATACTCCGGGCGGGCGTCCGGGTGGATCTTTTTGATGGCTTCTTCGAGGTTTTCTTTCGCGCTTGCGGGGTCGAATTGATTGAGATATACACTTCCGATATTTACAAGCGATACACCTACGCCTTGCCGATCTCCAATAGACTTAGAAATCTCCAGGTCATTCTTGTAGTACTCGATTGCAAGGTCCCACTCACCTCTGCAGAAGTGCAGCGATCCAAGATTGCCATAAATTTTAGCAAGCCCATGTCGATCTTTAAGATCCTTTTTGATTTTTATGCTCTTTTCGTAGTACTCGGTTGCAATATCCCATTCACCATTGTCAGCGTACACCAACCCTATATTGCCGTAGATTTGGGAAATCCCATACTGATGATCTTCAAGATCCTCGAAAATTTCCATGCTTTTTTCATAGCACTCTATTGCACGGTTCTGCTTGCCTTTACGATAGTACACCGATCCGAGATTACCATAGGTTGTTGCAAGCCCATACTGATCTTTAAGACTTTTTTTAATTTCTATATTCTTTTTGTACCACTCAATTGCACTATGCCATTCGCCTCTGTGGAAGTGCAGCGATCCAAGATTGGTATACGTGGAGGCAAGCCCATACTGATCTTCAATGTCCTCAAAAATTGCCATGCTTTTTTCATAGTATTCGATTGCAAGGTCCCACTTGCCTTTGTCGACATAAACCAGTCCAAGGTTATTGTAAGTTTGAGCAAGTCCACGCCGGTCTCTAAGAGCCTCGGAAAGTTCCATGTCTTTCTCGTAGTACTCAATTGCAAGATCCCACTCGCCTCTTCTATAATATAGTATTCCAAGAGGTCCCAATATCTTTACGACCTCTTTTTCATCACCTCTATCTTTAAATTCTTCAAGCGCCCTTTCGTAAGCCTGTATCGCTTCATCCGAAATCTTCTCCCTCCAGACCGTCTCTGCCACCTCCATCCCACCCTCATATCCGGAATCGCCGGAAACACGTTTAAACTCAGAAACCCGCGCCCGCCATGCCCAGAAATCCGGGGCATACCGCGCGATGACCCCGAGCGAGACCTTATCAGCCCAGATGATGATCGGCTGTTTGACCTCTGCAAACTCCTCTCTTGTGTAATTCAGTATCCGTGCAAGCTCTTCCAGTTCGGACTTTTCAGATGGCAGATACGCAAAAAAAGCAGCATCGTCGCCAGGATATCGGGTCACGGCGTAAGTCAGGTCGTCTGCCTGCACGTCCAGTTCAGATATTCCCCCACCCGTACCCAAAGATATGTCTTCCAGTTGTCGCGCCATCTCGTCTCTCGTTGATGCAACACCGGTCATCCTGACGTTTATTTTAATTACTTTTACATTCCCATCTAAAAATCTATTCTCCAGTTGTCGCGCCATCTCGTCTCTCGTTTGTGCGGTGTCGCACTCTGCGAAATAGATTCCACCATCCGAGTGATATACCTCTGTCTCGAGTTTCAGTAATTCCTGCTCAGTATCTGACATGGTCGTCCATACTTTCCAGAATCGAAAGCACAACCGGATGCACATCCCACCAGATATCACCGTTGTATTCCACTATGCTCAAGTTATGAAGAAGCCCGGGAATCTCCGCTCGGATATCCTCGTCATTGATGTAGATTGATTTTGTATTGTGAACCTCTTTCAGCGCGACATATTGCGTCTTCTTTGATAATATCCTCTTGAAATCATTTTTTCTATCGGCAACAGCCCTCTTAACATCATCACAGGTGATCATGTCTCCGCCCCTCACGATCGCCTCGACGCACGAATCCTTGATGGTGCGGACGAATTCCCGCGTGATGCCCGCGCTCATCCTGATTGCATATCGCAGTGCATCGTCCTCTATTAAGTCGGGACGCAT
>DAOVGE010000080.1 GCA_030672605.1 Methanosarcinales archaeon | reverse complement strand
GACCTCCAACTGTTTGTAGCTATATCACCGCTTGCTGTTGATTTGTTTTGTGGTGAGACAAAGTGTGTTACGAAATGTTTACGAAATATGTGCAAAATGATGAAAGACCACCCTCTCTTACATGCGTTTACAATCACAACGAAAATCGCTAACGTCGGAACTGTTCCTTTGTGTTTTCGCGAACATTTTAGGTTATGAAGCACTTCTACTTCATCGTATTACACGACAAACCGATATCGAGAGGCGGTGTAGTTACACGACATTTTGGATGAGGGTGCTAAAAGAGAGCGGGAATTGCTGCTGAAAATACTTACGCCATCTTCACTTTGGGTACCATTTTGGTTTGTTACGGTGATGTTTGGCAGAATAACAGTCTTATCGAAGCTCTGCTGGATTACAGTGAATTCGCTGGAATAGACAACGCTTATCGGTATGGTGTATATGATGGCGCAGTCCGGCTTGGACAACACCTGTCCAAAGCCGTAGTACAAATTTTTTCCGATATCAAGAGGCGAATTATCGATACCATCGATGATTATCAGCGCATCGTATCCTGCAAGTTTGACCTGCACAACCATTGAATTGATAAGCTCAATCAGTCGGCTGATTCTTGGTTTAAGCTGCTTTCTGACCGTTTCTCGCGTCAATCTCTCTTGCTGATATTTGCCGACGAACAAATTCTGCAGCGTTACGCCAAGACCCACTCTATTCTCTTTGATCTCCTCAACATCCCTTGTTACATCGCCAACAAACTCCTCGATTGCATTTACAACCGCTTTATCAATCGTAACACCAATCGTCTCTGCCCTGTGATACAGTTGATATGCCAGACTGAAGAGCACATCTGAGTAATCAAGGTCAAAGACGTCGAGAACGTCGGTTACATTGTATTTTACGATCAATAAATCCCGGCGCTCCTTTTCCAGATCGAGCGCAAGTTTATTCAGTTCTGTTGACTTGCCACAGCCCCTGTGCCCGCTGAACAGTATCTTCTGCGCATCTGCGTCAAGCTGGGTTTTGAGTTTCGTTATCGCGGGGTCCTCTTTTTTGTTTGGAATTCTATCTGTGTGATATTCGTTCAGGTCTTCCCCATCCAGCGTCTTTCTCGGATCGAATACCCGAATCGCATCCTTCAGTGTCTGGGCTTGCATTTTCTCCACCTCCTGCATGATTTAGTCACTGGCATATCTTAAATCATCTTCCACCCATAATTTCACTTTCACCCCGCTCTTGGATTGCGCATTTATATGACTGTGGTTGATCTGTGTAGTGAGGACTTGCACAGCCCTACACGATTCTGGGCAGAGATGCGAAAATCCATCCCCTCATTTCCTTTTTTATTTTTTCAGATCGGTTCAGCCACAGCACCATACCCGCTCCCGCCCCTGACCCCAACGCCAACCCCGGCAACGGTAAATTTAATACGGCAGAAGTATATTGGAATACGGGTGCGGAGATGGAGAGTGTACATTCGTTTGAGATTGAGCGAGACGCGCTGAATCGGAAACTTGGAAATGGCTTTCCCGCGGGATCGCTGGTCTTAATTGAAGGCGGCAGCGGCAGCGGCAAGAGTATTACCTGCCAGAGAATCTGCTTTGGACTGTTGGCGAACAATGTCTCGGTATCATACATCTCCACCCAGCTGACCACAAGAGGCTTCATCGCCCAGATGCAGTCACTTGATTACCCTGTCGGTCACGATCTCCTGAATGGCAAACTGCTGTTTCTCCCTGTTCTCCCGCTGCTCAATGAAACAAAGCCAAAATCCGACTTTATTCAGCGGCTGATGGCAGCAAAGATGATCTTCGAGAAGGACGTGGTCATAATCGACACGATATCCTTGCTGATATCCCAGAGCACCGATGATAAGAAGGTGCTCGATTTGGTAAATTTCTTCAAGAAGATGGGTTCTCTCGAAAAGACGATCATTCTCGCTCTCGATTCGGGCATGCTCGATTATGAGGTCGCAAGCATATTCGGTGCGCCATCCGATATCTATTTAATGATCAAGACGAAGGTAGAGAAGGGGGACATCAGGCGGTACATCGTTGTCAACAAATTCGCAGGCTCGGAAGCCAGGGTCACTCAGACAATCGGATTCCTGATCGAATACTGGTGCCCGACTCTTCAGGCTGATTTTCAGCGCCTGCGGATATTATACTACGATATGAAGAACGAGGCATATTACAAGGGGTGAGTGGGGTTGGCAGAATTAAAATCGTTTTATCTCGAACGTGATGAGTTCAACCGCAAACTTGGAGATGGTTTTCCGCCCGGTTCGCTCGTGCTGTTCGAAGGTGGCAGCGGCAGCGGCAAGAGCACGGTCACCCAGCGGGCATGCTACGGACTGGCAGAGAACGGGTCGACGGTTACGATCATATCGACCCAGATGACCACCAAAGGCTTCATCAACCAGATGTACTCGCTCGATTATCCGATCGCAAACCATCTGCTGAAGGGGCGTATGCTATACATCCCGGTAATACCGCTCATACAGGCGGCAAAGACTCGAAATGACTTTTTACAGCGTTTGATGAGTGCAAAAGAGCTCTTTGAGAAGGACGTGATAATCATCGATACTCTCTCCGCCCTGATCAAGTACAGCGCAGATGCCGAGAAAGCACTCGAGCTCGTATCTTTCTTCAAGAAGTTGAACGGGATCGGAAAGGTCATCATAATCACTCTTGAGCCGGGTCAACTGGACGATAACACGATGTCGATCTTCCATTCGTCGTGCGATATCTACATCTCTCTTCAGGTAAAGGCGTCCGGAAACGAGATCAAGCGGTCGATGATCGTGAACAAGTTCACAGGCGCGAAAGGACAGGTTACCCAAGTGGTCGGGTTCAGAATCGAACCGAGGGTGGGGCTGGTCATAGAGATTTCAGCAGTTGCGTGAGGTGTTTGAATGGATGAATTTGAGATGGCGATGCAGAGAAATCCGCATTTGAAGCGATACATCGATAAATTCCGCAAGGAGAGCAATACAACTCCTGAATTCATGGCGAAACTCTCAGGAGATCTCCCACAGTTTCCAAACATCCTCCTGCCAGTCGGGGATCCGATCTTCATTCACCTGTACGGAACCGAACAAGAAGGTAAAGTCAGATACTTCGCTGTCGAGCCGATGTTGTCAGCAATAGAGCAGGAGAAATATCTCGAGGTGAAGAGTCTGATTCTCGAAAAAGCCCCAAACGAGCCGGTTCCGACATCAGAAACCGAACTCAGAGAGCAGATCGCCAAGCTTCTGAACGAGTCCGTGATAATCGGCGCAGGCGGTGTGACCTCGGATAAGAAGAGCATCCCTGAGAGACTGGGGTTTGGCGCAGTCGATCGGAAGGTTCAGCTCACCCGGATAGAGTACAACAACATCGCATACTATCTCGAGCGTGACATCATCGGGTCAGGTCCGATCGAACCGATCATCAGGGACCCGTATCTCGAGGATATTCACAGCATCGGCGTTGACAACATCTACATCATCCACAAAAAATACGACATGATCAAGACCAATCTCGGTTTCGGCAATCAGAAAGCCCTCGACGACTGGATGCGGAGCATGAGCGAGCGCATAGGCAGACCTGTGAGCGAGTCAACACCGATCGCTGACGGCGCGCTGCCTGACGGCTCAAGGATCAACATCATCTACAGCGAGGACATCAGCATCGCGGGCAGCAGTTTCACGATGCGGAAGTTCAGTGAGGAGTCGGTCAGCATTATCCAGTTGATCAACTGGGGCGGCATCAACAGCGAGATGGCTGCGTATCTGTGGCTCTGTCTTGAGAACGGAATGAGCATATTCTTCTCAGGCGAGACCGCATCCGGGAAGACGACGATGCTGAATGCGTGTCTCGCCTTCATACAGGAGAAATCGAAGATATACAGCATTGAGGACACGCCGGAGGTTCTGCCGCCACATGATGTCTGGCAGCGGCTGATAACGCGGGAATCCGGACCTGAGGACTCGAGGGTCGATACGTTCGTCCTCTTGAAAGCAGCGCTCAGGTCGAGACCGAATTATATCATCGTTGGCGAGATCCGTGGTGCAGAGGGCGCTACCGCATTTCAGGCGATGCAGACCGGTCACCCGGTAATCGCCACGTTTCACGCGTCAGCGGTCAAGAAGATGATCCAGAGGCTCACAGGGGATCCCATCAACATCCCGCTAACGTTCATCGATAACCTGAACGTCGCAATGATTTTGCAGGCTGTTTATGTGAAAGGGAAATTCTTGCGGCGCTGTCTCTCAATCGAGGAGATCGAGGGGTATTACGAGGATGTGGGCGGCGTTGTCACAAGGGCAGTCTTCATGTGGGATCCTGAGACCGATATTCACTCGTTCAGGGGGCTCAACAACAGCTTCATCCTCGAGGACAAGATTGCGAAGATTCAGGGGTATGAGGACACGAGACAGATCTACAATGACCTGTTCTTGCGTGCACGGATACTCGATGAGATGCGAAACCGTGGTATCGAGCAGTTCGATGACGTCTATGAAATCATCAAGAGCTTTACCGCGCATGGCGTGGACGGGCTTCCGTTCCCGGTATAAATGCATGTATGTGTTTGGATGTGGCGAAAAACCACGAGAGTTCACGAGATTGACACAAGAGTGGGATCTTAAACGGGACGTTGGTTAGATTTGTATTGTATATCTCATCTATTCATACTTTCTCGTGAAAATCCGTGTAATCTGTAATGGTCAATCTGACCATGAACACAAGAGCAAGCGATGCTCATACATGATCAACAACAGGAGGATTTTTGTTCTTTGCGTCCTCGCGTCTTTGCGTTCTCATTCTCGGTTTAACGCAAAGTCGCAAAGTCGCAGAGACGCGAAGAGTATTGTCAACCCATGTCTCAACGTGTTCCGTGTTGTTGCACATCCGACTGACCATTACAAAAATCCGTGTAATCTTGTGGTTAGCTAAACACGTACGAATAAATAGCATGAGACAGTCCTGATATTTGATGCCAATGACAATCGCGATAAGCGGACTGCCAGGAAGCGGGACGAGCACAGTGGCTCGCATCCTTTCGAAGTGTCTCGGAGTTAGTCTCGTCTCTGCCGGAGAGATATTCAGGAATATGGCTGAAGAACGGGGGCTGATGCTCGAGGAGTTTGGAGACCTTGCAACGAACGATTCCGAGATCGACAGAGAGATCGATCGGCGCCAGAAGGAGATCGCAACGGATGCGCGGGGCGCAGGCAAGGACATTATACTCGAGGGGAGACTCTCCGCGTGGATGACAGAGCCTGATCTCGCAGTCCTCATCACGGCCCCGCTCGATATCAGGGCGGCGCGAGTCGCACGTCGCGAGGGAATTCCGACAGCGGACGCGGCTGCAGGGATCAAGGAGCGGGAGGCGTGCGAAGCCGGGCGCTACATGGAGTATTATGGCATAGATCTCAGCGATCATGAGATCTACGATCTTGTGATTAGCTCGGAAAAGTGGGATCAGGAGGGGGTTTCTGAGATCGTTATGGGGGCGATTGCGGCTATGTGAGCGGTCGCCAAAAAATAAAGTAGCAAAGCCGTTGGCACACAATCCAGGTGATTCTCACCCCTTCCGTAGCCTCTTAATCTCCCGCAGCCTCCGCACCGCAACCTCGCCTAAGAAAATTAACATCGCGGCAAGCAAAAACGGCATCCGCAGATCTTCGGGCTCCTGGACGATGCGCGTGGATCGTTCCCTCAGGTTGTTCAGCAGCGGCAGGGTCTCATCCTCGGCATAAACACCCCCTCCAAGCATTTCGATTACAGAGAGATCCGCGCCCACCTCTCGGAACTCCGCGGGGTAATTCACAGCGATCATATAGTCGGAGATGTCCAAAAATCCTGGCGACTCGGTCTGAACCGAGGTCTGGTATTTGTCCTCTTCGATCTGCGAGAGCTCAAGTTTCTTCCCGTCCATTGTTATGCTCGGGATCGTGTCTGATCTGACATTGATCACCGCGGGATCACCGAGATGGACGTCGTCGCCGGTGATCACGATCGCATCGTTTCTTCTCGGATCGCTGACCGCCCAGTTGACCATTCTAGATATCAATTGCGCATTTTCGCCACCATAGAGCGCGCCGCCCCATTTTGAACCGTCATCGGTGCTGAATGAGACTACGTGCCCCATGCCGAGCCTCCATGCCGTTGCGACCGGCTTTGCCGCACCGGTTGTGATAAGCGTCTGCGCACCGGTCTTTGGGGTGACCTTGTTGTAGCCAGTGATTGATCCCGAGAGTTTGAGCCCATCGGTTATGAAATGATTCGGGTTCAGAACGCTGACCGGATAGTCTCCTACTGTCGTATCCTCGGGTTCCTCTGGCTTGTCTCCGAAGATGATGTTCAATCGCTCGGACTCTGTCGGTCTGTAGTAGATTCCGCCGCCCGATTTAGCCAGCGACCGCATGAAATTCTCGTCTGTTGTCGCTCCGACGCCGACTGTGTATGTGATGATGCCTTCATCAATCATATTCCCGGCAATGCCGATACAGGTATCAGCGCTACTCGTCTGCCCGTCAGAGATTACGATCACGTTCTTTGCACCCACATATCCCTTCAGCATCTCTGATGCGGCAGTCAGCGCCTTATCCGCGTGCGTTGTCCCGCCATGCTTCAATTTCTCGAGGTTATCCTCGATTGTGCTCTTGTAGATACCTCTTGTCAGTGGAGCAACAATGTGCGCATTCTGATTGAATGCAATTACGCCGATATTGTCGTTTGAACTGAGTCCACGCAGAATGTTTATCGCCAGTGCCTTTTCCGTACTCAGTGTGGTATCCCCACCATAAGGCGTGCCAACGCTACCCGAAATGTCGAGTACGATCACTACGCCAACATTATCACCCTCGCCGGTACTCTCCTTCGATTTTGTCGGAAGCAGCGTCTCGAATCCCAGCGACGAGTCGTAGTACCCGCCCCGATCATACGCACGATCCCCTCCGACAACGACCATTCCTCCGCCATTCTGCAGATACGTCCTCAACCGTCCGATCTCTGCTTTGTCGAGGTCGTTTGCATGGAGATTGTCAAGAACCACGGCAAGATAGTCTGCCGGATCAAGCGATTCTCCGGAATTTATGGTTGTCGTGGCATAGAGTTCAGAGAGCGTCTGCGATAGCGGAGAACTCCGGTCAGTCACGAGGAGAATCTCCGGTTTCGGAACCACATAGGCAGATTTGTAGAAGACGTTGTTAATCTGCCTCAGATCGTCCCCCTCCGGTGTGATCTCCGCGGTTATGGCGTGAGACCCCAGTTTATTAAACGTGTGTGGGATTGTGATGCTGTGCACCCGTTCGGTCTGAGAAACTTCCTGTTCTTCGACCACCACATCGTTGATCCGCACCGAGAGCTTGTATTTTGCGCTCCCGTCTCCCGCCTCTGCTGCCTGCCGCACAACGACTGTGAACGTCTGCTCACTATCTACGATCATGTCCTTGCCCCCAAGAACCTCGACGCTGAGATCGTTCTGCTGCGGCTCCACCCTAATTGCGCAGACCGTGGTGTTGATTCTGCCCGCAACGGCGATTGTGTCAGCCAGATCGAGCCCGTAGTTGTTGTTGCAATCGCTGACAAGCAGGATGTTGTCATTCCCCTGGGCAAACTCGGTCACCGCATCCCCGATCGCAGACCGATCCCCTGTGATTGCGTGGATTCGGGTTGGGGTGAGACTCTTGAGCTGGTCATAGACCCGCTGCCCGGTATCGTTGTCAAAGAGCGCCATGCTCCCAGTGTGATCGTCGATTACGGTTATGCTCGGCGTTTCATCAAAGATCGTCTGCGTCGTAAGCTTGTAGGGCGATGCAAGCGCTATTATCAGGAGTATGAAGACTGCGGCTCTCGTGATGAGCAGCCCCTTTCTGTGTCCTGCGCGGATCAGGTATGCTGCCGCCGCAATCACGGGAATTACCAGCAGCAAAACGTACGGATGTGCTATATACATAAGCACATTTCAGTTGTTTGGTTGCGGTGTTAAAGGTATTGATTCAGAGAAACCGTATCCGACAAACCTCTGTTTTTCGCAATCCAGATTGGCAAGAACGAATCGATCCGACCTACCGTACGCAACTCTCTTCGAACCTGTGAGCTTCAGAACGCACTCGCTGCCGGGCTCAGCGTGGTCCGAATCCGCCCAGACCACCTCGTCCGTCCCGTCCATACCGTCAATCCCGCCCACCACAATCCCTTCGACACGCACGGGCGTTGCCTGAAGTCCGGAAAAGAGATGCAGCATGTCCCCGACCATGATACGCTGCGTGAACCGTGAAATCGTGCAGTTCAGCGTAAAATCGGTGGCTACAATCTCCGCCCCCTCCTCTGCGATCACACACCCCCGATCCACATC
>DAOVGE010000139.1 GCA_030672605.1 Methanosarcinales archaeon | reverse complement strand
CGCAGACTGTGCGATCTTGTGGTTAGCTAAACACGTACGAGCCACTTAGTAACCGCGCACGAATGATCGGTACATTAAGGCAATACCTCTCGAAACTACTTCCTATCAACTCGTTTCACCACAAAATTCGCAATCTCTGTGCACTCTGTGTTCTCTGTGGTTCAATCTATGAGGTAATCTAGAGAATATATTATGAGAAATAAAACCACAGAGAGCACAGAGGACACAGAGAGGGGTTTTTTGGAGTCGCAGAATATGTCCACGAAGAAGTCAATTTTGTTCATGTTAATTATGCGCGGTTACTTAACCTAACCCCGCGCCATTCGATTCACCGATCACACCACTCCTGCCTTCATCAAGACTGCGATTGCCAGAAGCAGCGCCCCGGTCACGAACCTGATTGCGGATCTGTGCTCATCCTTGTACCGATTCACAGATTCAGGCTGCATCCCAAACGTGATTGCGAGCCCGAGAACGAGCACGGGAAAGACCACCCCTATATTGTACACGCCGAGATATAGTGCACCGCTGGCTGTGCCCCCTCCAAGCAGCATCTTCAGTATCGACAGGTACAGCGCACCAACGCACGGAGCTTTGACAAGGGAAAAGAGAACTCCGAGCACGAATATCGCAGGCAAACTCTCCTTTTTGATCATATCCTCTATAAAACGCATTGTAGATCCGGATGTTCTAAATGAGGATCGGTCATACTTCTTGACATGGTATGCATCATATATGTGCCATATTCCGAGCAATACGATGATTACGATCAATACATTCTCGATTAGCTCCCGTGTACCTTCCGTATGTCCGATCGCTTGAAGCAGCCCGAAGCCTGCGATGAGATACGTGATGAATATGCCTGCGCAGAAGACCAGCACCAGCCAGAACATCCTGCGGCTCCCGCTCCGCCTGCTTCCACCGCTGGATAGCGTGATCGATGCGATGAATGCGAGTATTGCGAGGAGACATGGGTTGAATCCGGCGATCAGCCCGGCAACAAAGACCGCTGGAACGGATAGCTTGATTAGCGGCTGATGTGTTTCAGTCTGGCTTGTCTGGTTTGCCGGATCTGTTTGATTCGTATAACCCGTCTGGTTCGTCGGACCCCCTATCTGCATTTGATTTTGCATGCTCTGATTGAGCAGATCCGCAAGCACGACAAGATCTCCGCCATAATCCGAATAACAGATCACCTGACCGCAGACAGCGACCGCCGGAACGACGTAGATTCCATATTCGCTCGTTTTTTTGATACCGACCGGATTACTGATCTCATAATCCGTAACCGAGAGATTGTTCTCCCCAGCAAATGTTTCTACGACCGATCTTGCTGTATCACATTTCTTGCAGCCGATCTCGTAGAAAAACTCGATTGCGCAATCATCAGAGGAGTAAGCTTGCGCTGAAGGGGTGAAGAGGAAGAATATGACCAGCAATGGAAGTACAATTCCGATGACCGTTTTTCGGTTCATGGTTCAGCCAGCCGCCCTACCGGTTCTGTTAGAAGGAACGATCCGTCCTCAATCATTCTTTTCAGTTCATCTGCCAGTCTGATCGCCCCTTTCCGGTCGGAGTGGCGCAGAATGACCGGAATCTTCTTGCCGTTCAGCGGGATTGTGCCCATCCCGGTGTTGAACGCTCCGGCGATGCATGCGGAGATGCAGTGTCCGCAGTTGCAGCAGAGACGACTGGCGATCTCATCACCGTCAAATGCGCCGGTCGGGCATTGCATGCGCACCTCGCAGATGTTGCAGTGGGCGCATCTTGATTTATCGAATGTTACCTGCGAACCGGATGAACCGGATGAACCGGACGAAACAGGAGAATCCGACCGCCAGACCTGCGAATAATCCGTCCTTCCGATCTCACTTCTCGTCCTGATGTCCATCACCGGAAGCACAATCTCACTATCCAGCCGACATGCGCGGCGCAGGACGTCTTCGTTCAGAACCGGTATCGGCACAGCTACCGAGTTGATGATATCAACACCCGCGGAGGTTGCGAACCCCCCGATATACGACCCATCCATCGTGTGCATATCCGCAGCCAGGGAGAGATTCCGGCGCTCGGGGGTGCTTCTCGTACCCTCTCCGATCACGTGCCCAGTAGCGCCGTTCACAAGGACTCTCGTACCGATTCCGATGGTTCCGGCGTCTTTTTCGAGCGGATTTAACTCGCCGCACCCGCCAAACGTCGCGCCGCCACAGTTTCCGGCAAAGTCAGCAACAGAGAAGATCGAGGGAATCGCCTCGCCCGGGTTTACGAATGCCGAATAATTTCGATATGCGCTGCGGGTTGTGAGCATACGCGCGAACGGGATATCGGCGATATCAACGGTTGTGACAATCTCGCCCACACCCTCCCCCTCCGGCGCTTCCACCACAACCTCGATCTCGGCGCCACTGACCAGATCGTGGAAGAGGTGCCCGCCCCCATATCTGGCGTCCCTCTGCGCGGTCCCGTAAACGATCATGTCAACGAGACCGAGTCGCTCGTTCGGGCATGGACCCGCGTGCGCAGGCACGCCGTTTAAGGAGACTCGTTCTGCACGGGAGAAGACGCCGGGACCCGCGACTGGAACTGATAGAATGGCGAGAGTTCCGCTCATGAT
>DAOVGE010000056.1 GCA_030672605.1 Methanosarcinales archaeon | reverse complement strand
GAAGAATTGCACAGGATACGCCGCCCCGAGGTTTATTCACGCGCACGCCCGAACATCTGCGAGGCGCTCGCAATCGAGCAGGTGCTCGAGATGCAGGAGATACAGGATGTCCAAGAGGTGCGAGAGGAGGGGGTGGATAGGGGGGGAAGAGAAGTTTCAGCGACGCAGAAGGATGATTTTCACGCACGCACGCACATCTGCCATCTGAGCACGAGAGAAGGCGTAGGCGTGATCCGGCGGATTAAATATGGTGGAAACGAGGTTCCTGTCACATGCGAGGTTGCGCCGCACCACCTATTTCTCCAGTACGGCGATTGGGAGCGTCTCGGAACGTTCGGGAAGATGAATCCGCCGCTCAGAAAGCGGTGCCTCCAGCATCTGTGGAATGCCTTAAACGACGGCACAATCGACATCATCGCATCAGATCATGCGCCGCACACCGAGGAGGAGAAGAGAACTGATATCTGGAGTGCGCCTGCTGGCGTTCCCGGCGTCGAGACCACGCTGCCACTGATGCTGCACGCTGCAAAGCAGAACTTGATTCCGTTGTGGCGGGTGATCGAAGCGATGACTACGAAACCTGCGCAGATCTTTGGGCTCGATTGTAAGGGAAGAATTGCGAAAGGGCGTGATGCAGACCTCGTTATCGTTGATACTAAGAACGTCCGTGCGATAAAAGGAGAGGAGCTCCATAGCAAGGTAGGATGGACTCCATTCGAGGGAAAAGAAGGTATATTTCCCGATGTGGTGCTGTCTAGAGGGGAGATTGTGTACGATGGTGAGATCGCGTGCAAGCGGGGTAGAGGGAAATTTCTATGTGGAAGAGGGTATGCGGATTGATCACACCAATCGAGCTTGTGGTCACTCGTTAACCCATTAACTCGTTGGTATCTGACCCCTCAGAAGATCCCACCTGGTATCTCTGTCAGCACCAGGAATACTATGAAGCCGATGAGTCCGATCAACAATATTCCTGCGCCGGCAACCTTTGCGATCATCGTGAATTCGTCTTTATTCGGTTTTCTTGCCAGCTTGAGCACCCTTGTGTACTCGCCAAGTTTGATGAAATCGTTTAGTTCCATGTTTAGCAGACAAAATCAATGCCGTATTTTCTGATGACGTTCGTTCCGGAGCCTTTTCCGTAAATCTGCGGAGATTTGACGCCTGTTACAACAAGCATGGTGCGTACCGAGTTCTCAAGCGATGGATCGATCTGTGCACCCCATATCAAGCGAGCGTTCGGATCAATACGTTGATAGACCTCCTCAACAACGCCTTCTGCTTCGGCAACGGTCATGTCCTGCCCACCGACCACATTCACAAGCGCAGCAGTTGCGCCGGAGATGTCTACATCAAGTAGCGGGCTCCTCAGTGCTTTCTTCACCGATTCCGCAGCTTTGTTCTCGCCTTCTGCCTCGCCAAGCCCTATCATCGCAACGCCGCCCTTCTGCATAATCGTGCGTACATCTGCGAAATCGAGATTGACCAGCCCTGGTTTCGTGATCAGTTCGGTTATGCCCTTCACCGCGCGCAACAGAACCTCGTCGCATACCTTGAAGGCAACCTGCAGCGGGAGCCTTGGCACAACTTCCATCAACCGGTCGTTGGGAACAACGATCACGGTGTCAGAGACTTCCATCAGCCGTTTAAGCCCTGCTTCGGCATTACTCCGCCGGATCGAGCCTTCCACTGTGAACGGAAGCGTCACAATCGAGATTGTCAATGCACCAGCATCCTGCGCAGCTTTCGCAACGATTGGCGCTGCCCCCGTGCCAGTGCCGCCGCCAAGTCCGCAGGTGATGAAGACCATGTCTGTACCCGCCACGACGCCCTGAATCTCGTCCAGGCTCTCTTCAGCGGCAGCTTCACCGATCTGCGGCATACTGCCAGCGCCCAGTCCCTTGGTGTTCTTACGCCCGATCAAGACCTTCTGGCTGGCGTTGATGTAGAGCAGATGCTGAGCATCCGTGTTCAGAGCGCATAATCCGGCACCTGCGATGCCGTCCTCCATCATCCGCTGGATGGTGTTGGAGCCACCACCGCCGCAACCGACCACAGCGATATTGGTTCGAAGTTCCGAGAGAATCTTCTCCAATTCCTGATCGGTCTCGGTGGATTGGTCCTGGAGGTATACAGGAGATTCTACCTCCATTTCTGCTCGAGATAGTGCTTCTTCCACGATAGATTTCATAATTCAATCCTCCGGTATAGTATCTCTCCTTTTGGTACTTAAACGTGATTGTTATGCTACAGCCCATCAGTTTTTTGTGATGTTTGATGATGTATGTACAGCATAAGGGGTTTGGAGATATATTCGGCAGATATATGTGCAGATATTGACCACGGATTGTATCAGCTGAACATGCTCAATGGCATGGTCGGAACCACACGATTGCACAGTCTGCGAAGCAAAGGCGTTGCCATCTCCACACGATTTCTGTGTTAATCTTGCGTAATCTCGTGACTTTATATACAGATATCCGCATAATATTGAGTAAGTACTGTCAGCTAAAGAGTTTCTTCACCTTCGGCAGAACCGATGTCAGCGCAAAGACCACGACCCGGTCGCCTGCCTGGATCTGGTGGGTGCCTCTCGGCACGATCACATCCTCGTTGCGCACAATCACGCTCACAATGGCGCCCTTCGGAAACTTGATCCGGTCAAGCGGCTTCTTTGTCATTTTCGATCCCGGGGCTGCTACCAGTTCAACGATCTCTGCCCGTTCACCCTCAAGAGCTGTAAGTGACTCGACTCCTGCACCCATGGTCACACGCAGGACGCTGTTGATTGTCGCCTGTTTCGGAGAGAGTGCCGCATCGATTCCCACCATCTCAAACAGTTCCATGTAATCGGATCGATCGACCTTGGCGATGACTTTCTTTGCGCCGAGTTGCTTTGCGATCAAGAGGCAGAGAAGGTTCTTTTCGTCGCTGTCGGTCGCTGCGATGACCACATTCATCTCACCTGCGCCCTCTGATTTGAGAAGTTGTGCATCGGTGCCATCACCCTGCAAAACCAGCGCATCCGGAAGCGCACCCGCAATCTCCATGCAACGTCCCGCATCTGCATCGATAATCTTGAGATCTACGTCGCCGCGCTCCGCAAGCAGATTTGCGATGTAGAATCCAACAATTCCCGCGCCAACGATTAAGACCTTGTTATGGACGCCTACCATGCCGCCGAACATTCCTTCAATCTCGGTTATGGATTCTGGCTTCCCGATCACGATCACATGGTCTCCTTCATTCAGGACATCAGGACCATGTGGGATTGTGATCTCCTTTCCCCGGATCAGCGCACTGACGACGCAGCAGTCCGGAATCTCGGCATCAGCGAGCGATTCCCCATCAAATGCCGTATTCTTGCCCACCCGGAACTCCATCATCTGGACCCTGCCATCCGCGAATGCGTCCATGCCAACAGCGGATGGTACCGACACGATTCCTGCGACTCCGGATGCCAGTGTCAGTTCGGGACAGATCATAAAGTCCATCCCGACCTCTTTTCGGTGATTTATCGGCTTGTTGATGTATTCCGGATTCGAGACCCTGGCAATCGTCATACTCTCCTTTTCGCTATGTGTCAACAACTTTGTAGCGATGCAGGAGACGACGTTGACCTCGTCGTTGCCTGTTACTGCGACCACGAGGTCTGCTGGCAGAGCCTGCCTCAGGATGTCAACGTTCGCACCGTTGCCCCTGATGACCTGTACATCCAGCTCACCTGCCCTTTTACAGGATTCTTCACCCCTCTCGATGAGGGTGATGTCGTTATGCGCGTATAACGCTTTCGCAATGGAGTATCCAACTTCGCCGGCACCAATAATTACGATTTTCATTAAATATCACGTTTCATGGTCCCCTTACATCCCCATCGCCTTGTTAGTCTTCTCAATCGATCTCGCAGAATCGCGCTCGATTTCGGTCATTGCCCTGATGCAATCAACGTTTTCGGGAATCACATCGGATTCCTGGTGAATTGCCTGGAACAGGTACAATTCACAGTCTGATACACTGATTGACTTCTCCCAGACGCAGTTCTCCCACATATCGCTGCGCGGGCGGTTCATATCGCGTGCCAGTTCCATGATCTCGGCAGTCGAGGACATCCCATCGCCTATGAGCCTGACCCGTGTGTTCTCATAGAGAGCGTTGGTCACATCATCCGATGTGCAGTCCTGCTTGAGGTTCATGTTCACGATGTGGAGGTGCATGAGCGTCGTCGGAACCTTGATTGCAACGGTGTCGATGTCGATGTGCTTGAGCACGGTCTTGACATCGGGTCCATGATGGGACGGCATCTTCAGTTCGGGAATGATTGCGTTGATCGGTCCTTTCTTGACGTCTCCCGGGTCAGCAGATCGCCTGCACAGCGTCGCACGCACTTTCTCGACGCCAAACTCGGCGTCAAGCGTCGAGAGGAGTCTGGAAAGCCCGGTCGTGTTGCATGAGACGACTCGCGCATAGTCGCATCCGAGTGCCTCGTCGTAATTCGAGCACGCATTAAACGAGATCCCTGCGAGTTCGTGGTCTTCCCCGCCCTGCCAGATCGCCTTTATGTCGGCGGCGTCGTAGAGCGGCTTGTTCTTAGCCCCGATATCACCAGGGGTGCAGTCCACGACAACATCCCCCGCCTTGAGCATCTCCTCAACGGTTCCGCTGATCTCCATTCCCGCATCCTTGAAATCAGATTCCCTGCCAGCAAGTACGTACAGTGGAAATCCTTTCTCAAGTGCCATTCGCGCCTCGAAGTTCGGGCGCGTCTTTGCAACGCCCACAACCTCCATATCAGACTGGGATGCGACCGCATCTGCCACACGCTTCCCAATCGTTCCATATCCATTGACCACAACTTTTACAGACATAATTATCCCTCTACAATCGCTCTTTCACGGGTTATATCTATTTCGATTATTCTTCCGTGCACGGTCGTGGTGTCGCCAAGAATACCGCGCAGTTCGAGTGCATCACCATCTACTCTGATGTGCACCACATCCTCTGCAAGAACAGTCCCATCCGGTTTTGTTACCTTTAATTCGCACATACTATCACCTAAAACATCTATCTGGTAAGAGTGAAGCCGTCCAGTGCTTTCGGTCGGTCAACCATCTTCGGTCGCTCGATACTCCGCGGGGCAGCGGTCATCGCTGGCGGCTCAACCATGCGATATGCCGGAGGCAGCCTCGTAACAATCGGCAGCGGAGTTTGTTCAGGGGTTGCTACTGTTCCCTGTGTGAGGTACTCATGTCTTCGGGATTCCGCACCCCCTGCTTTGCCTTGAAGATAATGTTCTCTGAGTGTGTTCTCGACACCATAAGCCGCGGCACGCCCCATCAGATCATTATACGCACTGGAAACCCAGCCGATCTCGGAATGGTGGTGATACCCAACCTCATAACCGAGTCTGGATATCTTCTCCACGAGTTCTTTCAGAAGAGCCTCATCCATGGGTTTGACACTCCCTTTCTTCTTGAAAAGCATGATCATCACACAGCACACATCACACATCACATCCGTTCGAGAACCTGTAGCCCCTGTTTGGTGAACGTGACCTTTCGCATATCACAATCATGCTCGGTGCCGCGCATCTTGATGATCTGTACCGCACGGGTCATGCTGTCCTCGCGCATGAAGTTGTGCATGAAGATGACACCGCTTGCCGCAAACTGCTCGGTTGTGTAGGCATTCGGGTCAACGAGTTCCGATAGGAGGATCGTGGTGCAGCCAAGCTCCTTCAGATTCCGCATGAACCGGCTCATCTCTTTCTCCTCCTGCGAACGCTTCTCGCTTGTGAATCGTATCGCGGAGACCGAATCGATGACCAGCCTCTGAATGTCGTACTGCTTTACGTAGTTACTGATCTCCTTGTACACGATGAACGGAGAAGGCGCCTCTGCCTCGGGCGCGGGCTGATTAGCGGAATCAAACGAGGGCGTGATCACGCCATGCAACTCGTCGCCATATCCATACTCAAGCGTTGGTCCAAGGTCTAAAAAGAGCAGTTTTTTCAGTTTGATCAGCGTCGGTATGTTCAGAGCATAATTGGACATGTCGCTGACGATGTTCTGCGGGCTCTCAGAGAGCGTCGCATACAACCCGAGTTCACCGATGGTTGCGCCATACGCAAGAAACTGAATCCCGAATGTGGTCTTACCACTTCCGGGGGGGCCACTCACCAGATATATACGCTTCTCGACAAGTCCTCCCTGAACCAGTTCATCAAATCCTGCAATCCCAGTTTTGTGTCTTATCATGGTAATATCCCCTAGTAAGTTCTATTGTAACCATGAGATATAAGCATGTTGGTGGTCGGGGAATGCCAGGTTGTGCGGCACTAAATCGGCGCATTCAGAACAGCTATTACAGACACCTCCGGGCACATTTGAGCAAATTGTGCGAATCGGAACCGGCAAATCAACTCTGCCATCAATTCCGTGTACTTACTCGATATTGTGTGGATGTACGCATATAAAACCACGAGATTACACGAGATTAACACGGAAATCTTGTGGAGATGTCTGCGCCTTTGCTTCGCAGACTGTGTAACCTTGTGGTTCGTACCATACAGTATTGAGCATGTTCAATTCTGTCAAGAATTCGCAGAAAAAAGATAAATGGGCTCGCTGCGATTCGAACGCAGGACCTCCGCCGTGTGAAGGCGACGTCATGACCGACTAGACCACGAGCCCATCATTCACACATCACAAGATACCAATATAAACATTACGTGAGCAAACCAGATCAATGAAATGTGAACTGCGCGATAACATAATCACAGCAGAAGGCGACGCGGTCAGCGAATTATACGACCGCGGTTTCTACGGGCGTGTGAAGGACGGAAGACTGGAACTGGCACTGGTCGAGGGGGCATATCTGCTTTACCGGAAAAAAATCGAAATATTCTCAAACGGAGAGTCTGTTGACTTCAAAACGTTTTTTGAGATTGCATCCAGACGCATTACAGATTTTGAACTCGGGTACATCGTATTTAAGGATCTGCGCGAGCGCGGTTACTACACAAAGATGAGTCCGATTGGGTTCCGGCTGTACCCGCGAGGCGGGCATCCCAGAAAGACGGCGGCTCATATATTCGTTTACCTGATCTCGGAACGTTCACACCTGCCGCTCCAGCGCATGATTCAGGAACTGAACCGTGCGGAAAATGCGAGAAAGCGGCTGATACTGGCGATAGTTGATGAAGAAAGTGACATAACGTTCTATGAGTTGAAAACCGCGGTTATGGCAGGCGGGGACAGTAAACCGGATGAGATCGAGACGCCTGCAGAAGCTGGTTTGATCGGTGACCGGACGATCGTCTGGGATCCGGAGATGGCTGATTTTCTGCACAGCAAGTATTTCTTTGGCAAGAAGCTGGATGAATTCCGACTCCAACTCTCCCTTGTCGAGTCCGGCTACCTTCTCTCCCGGAAGTGGATCAGAATCGAGGATATGGGGGTTGAGGCGTTCGATTGCTACGCAGCCGGGATTGATCCGGGGTATGTGCTGAAATATTCGGCGTACTCCGACCTCAGAGACTCAGGGCACGTTGTGAAGACCGGATTTAAGTTCGGAACCCATTTTCGCGTCTACAAGAAATTCAAGACCGATGCGCACTCCGAATATCTGGTGCACGCGGTCTCAATGGATCATGCATTCTCGCTTCCGGAGCTCTCGCGCGCAGTGCGCATCGCAAACAGCGTTCACAAGCGGATGATCTTTGGCTACCCTGATTGTGACGGTGGCAGGGTGGGATACCTCGAGATTGCGTGGATCAGGCTGTGAATGTAAATTGTCTGGTGTAGAAAGATTGATGTGATTAGAAGAAGAGTATAATTGATTAGATGATTATTCCAGTCGAAAGTTGGTGGCATGGAACAATTGATGTGATGGCATGGCGATAACTATAGAATTTCCGGAACCACTGCAAGCAGAGTTGGAGGTCATTCCGAAGACCGGGCACTATACATCAACGAGCGAATTTCTCAAAGATGCAATGAAAGCGGTTCTGGCAGCAAGAAAAGACCTCAGAATCTCAATAGCGATTGAACTGTACAAGAAAGGTTACTCTTTGGGGCGGGTTGTGGAGATTGCTGATGTTGATTACGAGGAGTTCAAGATCGTACTGGTGAAAAACGGTATTGAGATACGAAGAGGTGTCGAAACGGTTGAAGAATTGGAAAGCGGTGCAAAAATGCTGAAGGAATTCAGGATGGAATGATAATCGTTGATACCGGCTTTCTAAGTTCTTTATACAAAATCGATCGGCTGAAACTTATCAAAGAGCATTTCAAAGTTGATTATATTGTAATCCCTTCCGCGGTATCTGCGGAGTTGTCAAAAACCGATTTTTTCACGGAATTGATGAGACATATAGCGATAAATGAAGATTTGTTGGACGAAAGACACTGGATATTGATTAAGAAGTCTGACACCAAAATAATCAATAGTAGACTTGGAGATGGCGAGAAAGAGGCTATATCCATAGCTTTGGTAGAAAAAGAGCGTGGTGCGCTCTTGTTGATTGATGATAGAACCGCGAGAGCTGTTGCAAAGCGCGAGGGGGTTATGACTGCAACACTGCCGGAATTCCTACTTGACTGTAAAGAAGCCCACAGTTTGTCAAAGGACGAGTTACTTGAGATTATTCATCTATTGGCGGAAAAAGACCGCTACAAGTTCAATGAGCGCGTCTTGAGGAGACTCATGGCGAATTGATAGGGGGTGGGCGGGTCGTGCCCACCCTCCTGCGACGTCGCGCCTACGTAATCACGCTTCCTTCGCTCGCATCGCCAACCATCCGCTGATATCGCGCAAGAACACCGCTCACCTTTGATTCAGGTGGTGTCCACGCCTTCTTCCGTCTGTCGAGTTCGTCAGAATCAACGAGTAGGTTCAGCACCCGGTTCGGGATCTCAATCTCGATTGTGTCCCCGTCACGCACAAGTGCAATCGGTCCCCCGATCGCAGCCTCTGGCGACGCGTGCCCGATACAGGGTCCGCGCGTCCCACCCGAGAATCTCCCGTCTGTTACTAGCGCTACCGAGTCGATTAAGCCCATACCTGCGATTGCTGATGTTGGCGAGAGCATCTCGCGCATACCGGGTCCCCCCTTCGGACCCTCGTAGCGGACAACAACAACGTCTCCAGATACGATTCTGTGGTCCATGATCGCATCCATCGCATCCTCCTCGCTCTCGAAGACCTTTGCAGGTCCGGAGTG
>DAOVGE010000203.1 GCA_030672605.1 Methanosarcinales archaeon | reverse complement strand
GACATATTCTGCGACTCCACAAAACCCCTCTCTGTGTCCTCTGTGCTCTCTGTGGTTTTATTTCTCATAATATATTCTTTAGATTATCTCATAGATTGAACCACAGAGAACACAGAGTGCACAGAGATTGCGAATTTTGTGATGAAACGGGTTGATAGGAAGTAGTTTCGAGAGGTATTGCCTTAAATGTACCGGTTATTCGTGCGCGGTTACTAAACACAAGATTGCACAGATTTTCACAAGAAAGTATGAAGAAATAAGATATAAAATATAAAACTAACCAATGCCCCATGTCTAATACCATACTCTTGTGTTAATCTCGTGAAATCTCGCGGTTTTTTTCGCCCCATCCAAACACATACTAAAAATATAATAGTATGGATATAATTATACTAATTTTTCCCCTATGATGACACTCCGATTTGCAACTGTCGGCACATATTTCATTTCAGAAAATCCAGTCTCATCCAGCATTTCTTCCATTTCGGAAATTGAATAGCATTTCCCTTCAGTTGAGAACATTAACAGAACAGAATACTCAGCTACCGGCAAAGGACCACTTTTTTCTGCGTTCAGATGGGCATCATGGATCATTATCCTGCCACCCGGATTCAGATTCCTGTACGAATTTTCAAGTAGCATCCTGACATCCCCAATATCCCAATCATGTAAGACATTGGAAAAGAGATGAACATCAAACCCCTGAGGAAACTCATCTCTGAACATATCTCCGGCGATTACATTGATTTTATCCGACAACTTCCTCTTGTCTATCGAGTATTCAGCAATCCCGTCAACCGGGGGCTTTTCAAAGACAGATGCCGCCAGATGGGGGTGTTGGGATACAATAGCCGATGAATAAATGCCGGATGCGCCTGCAATATCCAGTAACCTGTTATACTCCGATAAATCGATCGTTTTCGCAAGAACCGGAGCAAGGTATGCACCACGACTGTCCATGCCTGCTGTGAAAGCTCGGGCAAAAAGATCATCCTCCATTGCAAGTGACCACTCCTTTTCATCCTTCTTTGCGCCCCAGTTTGCAGGTTTGCCAGTCTTCAAAACCTTCAACATCTCTGAACAGATGGGTCTTTCTTTCAACGAAGAGATGTATGGTCCCAAAAACCACGGAGACGACTCGCTCAGATGATCTTTTGAGAGTTCTGTCAGATGATATCGACCCTCTTTTTCTATAATTAAGCCCAGTGACTTGAAAAGAGTGAGCATCACATCTAGCGGTCTCTCTTCAATCTGCAATGAGGAACAGATCTTCTGCATATCTGCCGGATTCTCATCAAGCCATGAAAAGAGATCAAGATGGGCAACTGCGGTTATAAACAGGTCGTCAGAATAGACGCTGTCCCTCAATCTGAGTAGAGTTTCCGGATCCGTTGACGGAACTTCGGTTAGATTTTCTAAAATCATTGCAAATCCATTTTCCCATTTCGTTTACCTTAATCCTTCCCTTACCCGAATACCCGCTGTAAAATCCCCTGTGTCGGGTGCGTTGGGATTGTTAACATCGGATGATGCAACAGTTTCGGATGATCGATGATAAAGTATATATTCATTGATCATGCAGATGTTACAGAATTGAAGATAACACAGGTGAACTGTTTGGATGAAGAAAACAATGGACAAAACGAATTAGCATACGAATCAATCGTACCACTCGATGAATATCTTGCTGCCGGAATCCACATCGGAACCCAGCAGAAAACAGGGGATATGACACGTTTCATCTATCGGGTTCGTGTCGATGGGCTCTATGTTTTAAACGTAGAATTGACTGATGATCGCATCCGCGCGGCATCCGAGCTTCTGTCGCGATATTCCATGCCGAATGTACTGGTCATATCAGCGCGCCAGTACGGGCAGCGCCCTGCAAACATGTTCGCAAAACTCACTGGCGCAACCTCCATCATAGGCAGGTTCGTGCCAGGTACGCTGACCAACCCACAATATGACTACTACATCGAGCCTGACATTCTCATGGTGACCGATCCAACCGGCGACGCGCAGGCGGTAACCGAGGCAGTGAGCGTTGGGATTCCTGTGATCGGGCTCTGCGACACAAACAACGCAACATCGAACATAGATCTGGTGATCCCGACCAATAATAAGGGAAGAAAAGCACTTGCAATGGTATACTGGCTCTTGACAAGGCAGATATTCTCGATAAACGGCAAAACGAACTTTGGTTACGGCGTAGAAGACTTTGAATCCGAACTATAACAAAGGGATTTACACGCTGATCCTGCAGTTGCACGAAGATGCTACGCGAGGAGTTGGGAAACTCGGGGTTATACATCTGAAGAGAGGGTACTATGCCTACACCGGATCAGCACGCGGGTCTGGCGGCTTCAAACGAATCAGTCGTCACATCGATGTCCTGCGCGGCAGGAACCAAACCCGGAAATGGCACATCGACTACTTGTTGCCGATCGCGTCGTTTCGGTGCGTGGTGGCATCGCCAACCGATTGCGACCTTGAATGTGTTGTGGCGGCAGGGATTGGCTCCGTGTGCGAACCCATTCTCGGATTCGGCTGCACCGACTGCCGTTGTTCATCACACCTCCATTTTGCAGGTGTGTACGACGAGCTGCGGAATTCCGCTATGAATGCGCATCTTGGTGCGGGGCTCTCTCCGCAATGCTTAAATGATGATCCTGCGAAACTGATTGATAATGGCAAAGACAACCACTGAAAAATACTGCACAACATGTGGTGCGCACTTGGTTGAACCGGGATATGTCCAGTTCCCGTGCCCGAAATGTGAAATAACCATCGGGCGGTGCGTATCGTGCCGAAAACAGAGTAATTTATATACATGTCCTGCATGCGGATTTACAGGACCATGAGGTGAGATGAAATGGGAGATGTAGCAGCAGTACTCAAGATCATGCCGTCTGGCGTGGACGTTGACCTCGCAGCACTCAAGAAGAACCTCGAAGATGCGGTGCCGAAAGGAACCGAACTGCGCGGGATAACCGAGGAACCCGTTGCATTCGGGCTCGTTGCACTGATGGCAACTGTTATCCTCGGCGATATCGAGGGCGGAACAGACCCTGTGGAGGATGCGTTCGGGCAGGTTCCCGATGTCGAGAGCGTGCAGGTAGCCGAGGTCGGCAGACTATTATAATGGATTACCGGATACAGGGCTCGTAGATCAGGGGTAGATCGTTACGTTCGCAACGTAAAGGCCGCGGGTTCAATTCCCGCCGAGTCCATCGCAGTCGAATGGTTTAATGGGGCAATTGTCGCCTGACGCAATGACAGAGGGGTGCTTGCGCCTGATCACCCGCATACACTCCACACATCCTACATGCCTACATACTCCGAATCAAACAACAAGCGGAAGGAACGATGGCACCCGAGATCACCGAAGACAATGTCACAGTAGAGCTTGGCGAAGCATTCTACAACCAGCACATGCGAATCGACCGCGAGATCACGATCGCATCACTCGCTGCGTTCAACGAGACAATCGATCGCATCGAGTCGTACGTCGATTCATTCGCGGCAACAGGCATCCGTGGATTGCGTGCCGCTTCAAAACTCGGGATCAGTGCGACGCTCAACGACATAGACCCGGACGTTTCCGGTCTGATCGGACGAAACATCGTTTCAAACGGTCTGCAATCGCACTGCGAGGCTGCAAACGAGAATGCGAACATGCTACTCCATCGAAGGCGGTTTGATGCCGTTGATCTCGATCCGTTCGGGTCGCCTGCTCCGTATCTTGCTGCGGCATCGCACTCCGTACGAAAGATGCTACTGGTTACCGCAACCGACACTGCGCCGCTCTGCGGTGCGCACCTGAAGTCAGGGATTCGCAAATACGCGTGCGTACCTATGAACAACGAGTACCATGCCGAGATCGGGGTGCGGGTCCTGCTGGGCTCAATTGCGCGGGCGCTCGCAGTGGTGGATGGGGCAACGATTCCGCTCCTCGCTTATGCAAGGCGGCATTACGTCCGTGTCTATGTGAGGGTGCTGAAACGGGTCTCTTCTGCTGACGATTCCATGAAGAAACTTGGTTTCATTGTTCACTGCCCGCAGTGCAGCTTCAGAAGACTGGTAGCGGGTCTTGCGCCATTGATGTCAGGTGAATGCCCGCTATGTGGTTCTATGATGCAGGCTGCCGGTCCGCTCTGGCTCGGTCACCTGCACGATTACGCGTTCTGCGAATCGGTTCTTTCCGAGTTGAACGAGCAAGGATCTGACAAACATGCGATCAAACTCGTGGAGATGTGTAGAGATGAGATCGATGCCCCTACATTCTATGATTATCATCGAATCTGCCACACAATCGGAATTTCTCCAATGCGAATCGATCTGGCGGTCGATAAACTCCGAAATTCCGGATTTGAGGTATCCCGGACGCATTTCTCAGGAACAGCGTTCAAGACCGATGCGGATATCCGTGCGATCACCAGGGTGCTCTCGGATGAGGTATGATGTGAACTTCAGAAAGTTATTTAAAATTCACTGAACTCATGATTGGTGTGCCGTTCACACCATTTCATCTCGGACCTGGATTTGCACTCGGGATAATATTTAAACGGTGGGTTAATTTAGCTGCGGTATTAGTTGCGAGTATAATTGTTGATATCCGCGCAACTTATTGTTTTTTTACGGGATGTTATCCACTTCATGGACCGTTTCACACCTTTCTTGGTGCAACGATTTTATCGTTAGGAGTTATTATTGGAATTTATATATTCCGTAACCGGATCCAAAAGATCTCAAATTTCGTTAAAATCGAACATGATTACTCTTTACGA
>DAOVGE010000169.1 GCA_030672605.1 Methanosarcinales archaeon | reverse complement strand
ATGTTCAGGTCTATCATCGAACTGCAGGAGTTTATCGACAGATATCGTAAAATTGAGGGCGTTATAGATTCGGATGTGAAGATGGTGGTCGGATCGTACAAGAAATGCCTGTGGACCGGGATATGACCGCTCTCCGCTGTTGTGTATGGGCACCTTGTACCTACCAATATTGTGGATATCCACATATATACTTCACACCGCCATAACTTGAGCTTTTCAAACCCGTCGATCATCTAATTCGTGGGATTCGTCTATTCGTGCAATTCGTGTTAAAATCACGAATTCATACGAATATCACGAATTACACGAATATACTGCCACAAAATCCGTAAATTCCGCTGAAAAATTTGGATTGAATCGTATGAGTAAAATTTATGCCCTTGTTTGTGGGCAACATCGGTTTTCGGTCCGTCGATAAAAAGCGCAGTTTATGCCGGTCGCTGAGTATAAAACCACGAGATTACACAAGATTAACACAGAAATCTTGTGAAAATCTGTGTAATCTTGTGGTTGGCTAAACACGTACGTGGTTCCCACCACAAGTTACCCGAGCATGTACGGCACCTTGATATAATATTTGCAATATATCATGAAACGGAGTGTACAATTCCTGTAGGGGGTTGTAGAGGGGTGTTTTGCAACATATCAATTACATCCGGAATAGCTGGTCTTATCGCCGGTGTAAAGAGTGGTCAACGCAGCCCCATCATCCTTGTTACGTAGTAAAGACTAGCCCCTGCAATCGAACAAATCACAAGAGCCAGGACATACCCGTTTATTCCGCCCCATATACCCAGAGCCACATTAATATTGGTTAGTACTATGTAAAAAAAGAGCAGATTGACGATAATTCCAATAGCAATGAGTAAATCGCTTGCCAGATTATATAATTCATCTCTCGCCCCATCCGAAAGCGTTTTTAAATCGACAGGGAAGTTGCATACCCCGGGATAGCGCATCATCAGAAGAGATACCACGAGCAGCAACGCGGCCAAACCGGTCTGGACCGCGGGTACGAAGAGGATTGTGCTCTTGTCACCCCACGAATCAGGCGGTCCGTGAAGACCGTAATGCGTTGGAACTTCTTCGGGAAGTAGGGGGTATTAATGAAGGACGATTATCCACGATGCAACGACCAGAAGCAGATTCAGAAATATCAACAGTATCAGTAATGATGTCCGTTTCTTCATCGGAACCGTTCCTACCCCACCCATCCGAAGTTTCACGTTTCACCCGACGACCTGCACATCAGAGACACGCAACGTCGGCACAATGATCTCTCCGACAGCACGGACGTCTGTTCCTGCGCCATCAATCTTTTTGAGCAAATCAAAGATATTTCCGGCGATCATGAGCGATTTTATCGGCTTTGTAACCACCCCATTCTCTACCAGAAAAGAATTGCGGGCTTCTATTGAGAAGTCCCCCGAATACTGGTTTGCGGTGTGTGCGCCGATCACCGAGTGAATCAAGACGCCGCTCTTGGTCTCCGCGACAACATCGCTTGCAGGATACTCAAACACAAGATTGCGCACGCCGATTGCCGGTGTTGCGCCATATCCTGAGCGCACCGCATTTCCAGTGCTCACGATGTCGGTGTCGGTGTCGGCGTCTGCCTTTCCTGCCGTGTACGCATCATGCAGGTGCCCCTCCAGAATCCCGTCTCTGAGAATCGTTGTCTTCTGCGATGGCGTTCCCTCGTCGTCAGCCTGCGCAGTTCCGATTCCGCACCTGCGCAAGCCATCATCGGTGATATTCAGTTCACCTGCTCCGACCTCTGCCCCGATCTCTGAGAGCATCGACCGCCCTTTCTGCACGTTATCCGCGCTCAGTGATGGTATGAACGTGTATTCGAGGATGTCTGCGATTGCGAGCGGACCAAAGAGAACCATCATCTTTTTGGTCTCTATGCTCCCGCCGTGCAATGACTGCTTCGCAAGCTCGCCTGCACGCCTCCCGACCTCGAATGCATCGATATCAAGGCTTCTTGAGACGTCAAAGTCATAAGCAGTGGATATGCCTGCCCCGTCCTTCACGATGCACTCGATGAATGCGGAGATTGATGTACCCTCCTCAGTATGCTCGATACCGTTCGTATTTATAATGTGACTTGTGCCAGTCGAGACTGCGAGCCCGCCCGATGTCGGGGTTGCGCCTGTGGACGTAACGCCACGGATCATCTCGACAGCAAGCTCGACGCATCGAGAGAGTTTGATTGCGGCAATATCGGAATCGAATACACCGTGAACCGCGGGGTATGTGCTGCGTGTTGGCAGACTGCTCCAGTCAGGGTCTGGCAGAGATGCACGTGCCGAGGTCACCGCGAGTTCGGATGCATGCTTGATTGTTTTTTCATCGTTTGTGCTCGCAAATCCGACAGCACCAGCGACGATGGCGCGGATTCCGATGCCACGTGTGAGCGACTCACTGGCGTACTCGATCTGCTCGAGCTTTGTTGCGATACTCACCGACCGGTCAGTGGTGCAGTACACCTCGACCTCATCCGCACCGGCACGAGATGCGCATTCGAGCGCCCGGGATGCTGCGAAGATCATGAGATATGGTTGTTGTGGGATCGGCATAAGGCTTTTGCACAGCCCAGCCCCTATTACATCAAGATCAAACTGCAACACAATCGTGGACGCAATTGTGGAACATGCTCAATACGATGTGGTAGGGACCACAAGATTACACAGTCTGCGAAGCAGCGGCGCAGCCATCTCCACAAGATTTCTGTGTCAATCTTGTGTAATTCCGTGGTTGTGTATGCGGATATCCACACAATATTGAGTAAGTACCAATCGAGGATATAATTGAGGAGGACGACACAATTCCAACAATCAGCGAAAAGATACTGAGCCGGGCATCAGAAACCGATGCCATGGCTGGCGACTTCGTGCTCGCGGATATCGACTGTGCGATGGCGCACGATGGGACGAGCGTGCTAGCTGTTAAGGCATTCACAGAGATGGGCGCAGGCAAGGTCTGGAATCCCAACCGGATTGTGATCCCGTTCGATCACATTGTACCGTCAAACAAGGAGACTACATCAGAGCTTCAGCGCATGATACGAGAGTGGGCGCGAAATCAGGGAATCTCCAACCTCTTCGAGATCGGTGAGGGTATCTGCCACCAAGTCATGGTGGAGCGGTTTGCACGCCCCGGAATGTTGATCGTCGGCGCAGACTCGCATTCCTGCACATACGGAGCACTCGGAGCGTTCGGAACAGGGATCGGTGCAACCGAGATGGCAGAGGTCTTCGCATCGGGAAAGCTCTGGTTCAAGGTGCCGCAGTCGATCAGAATCGCGGTGGACGGCGCGCTCCCGGATATGGTGAGCGCAAAGGACGCGACACTGCATCTCATAGGCAGAGTCGGCGCAGGGGGTGCAACATACAAGGCGATTGAGTATTATGGCGAAACGATCAATGATCTCTCGATTGCAGGCAGAATGACGCTCTGCAACATGGGTGTTGAGATGGGTGCAAAGGCGGGAATCGTTCCTCCGGACGATGTGACGTTCGGTTTTACAGGAGAGCAATCCAATTGCGTCTATGCCGACTCTGATGCAACATACACAGATGAACTCTTCTTTGATGTGACTGATCTTGAGCCACAGGTCGCACTCCCCCATGCTGTTGATAACGTGCATCCTGTGACCGACGTTCTGGGGACTCATGTTGATCAGGTCTTTATCGGATCGTGCACGAACGGCAGGCTCGACGACCTGAACGCGGCAGCAGAGATTCTCCGCGGGAAGCATGTCGCTGTTCGGACGATCATTGCGCCCGCATCCAGATCGGTGCTTCTGGCCGCGATTGAGACAGGGGTTGCAAGCACCCTCCTTCAAGCGGGCGCTGTGATACTTCCGCCCGGGTGCGGTCCGTGCCTTGGTGCGCATCAGGGCGTGCTCGGCGAGGGCGAGGTCTGCCTCTCGACTGCCAACCGCAACTTCAAGGGGCGGATGGGGACCGGCGGGTTCATATATCTTGCGTCGCCTGAGACCGCGGCGGCGACTGCGCTTGCGGGGGAGATCGCGGATCCGCGGGGTTCTTGAGTCTCTGTGAAATCAAGAGCGCTTCGGAGAGTCAAGTTCCAATCGAAACTCCTTAGCCCGCCCATCCGCGAGCTTCGCGTACTCGCAATCAATTTCGTAGCCAACGTTACTACGGTTCTCCTTTATCGCTGCGATCGCGGTCTGCCCGCTTCCCATGAACGGATCGAGAACGACCTCGCCTTCGAACGTATAGAGTTGAATCGTCCGGTAAGGCAGTTCCACCGGGAACGGTGCCGGATGCCCGATTTTCTTTGCAGATTCCGACGGGAATGTCCAGATGCTCTTTGTAAGCTCGAGAAATTCGTCTCTTGATATCGTATTCTCTCGTTTCAGAGGTTTCTTCCTACCGAATGTGTTTTTGGAGAAGATCAGGATATATTCGTGCACATCCCGGAGCGTCGGGTTTGAAGCGGACTGCCAGCTCCCCCATGCGGTGGAGGAACCTGCGCTGGACGCCTTATCCCAGATGACCTCGCCTCGCATCAGAAATCCGAGTTCGATCATGTCCTCGGCAATCATTGCATGAATGGGGATGTATGGCTTTCTTCCGAGGTTTGCAACGTTTATGCAGGCGCGTCCGCCTGGCACAAGGACTCTGTGAACCTCACCCCATACTCGCTTCAGGAATTCGCGGTAGTTTTCGAGAGTTAAGTTCTCATCGTATTCCTTTCCGACGTTGTAGGGCGGAGAGGTTACCATCAGGTGAACGCTGCTATCTGACAGTTCGTCCATCGATTCGGAGGACTTTTGGAGGATTCTGTTTAAGGATCCGGACGGGATCGGGTTTTCCACGTATTCGACCTTCTCTTCCTTCGGTAGACTTTCGTACAGCTTGCTTGTATAAAATGCTGTAGCATCGTGGTTCATCCTACCCGACGTTCCGAACGAACTCGTTTTTGTGCCGCGTCGTTTATTATCCAACTTTATCATCCTTTTATTGGACGTTGAGTTAAACACATCCATGTTTGTCCCGGACTTGCCCCCACCCCTCAACCACCCTGACCCGCTTCATGATGTTACCCTGCTGGATATTTTTTGATGGGCGTGAACCACTATTGTTTCACTGCCGTTAAAAGACAACGCACTGAAACATTACTTCCGGTGGCATATATTTGGGATGCTCCACCCGGATAAAATCTTAACTCGGTTGAACTGGGAGCGACTTCAGAAGCAAGTCGGCAGCTAATTAATAACATCTCTTTGAAGCAAATGGTGGATCGTTCTTGTTCTATTTTAGTACTTTTTTGGGACTGCACGGTGTGCACCGTATAAACCGGATAATCGTGCGTAGCGCCGCTCATCCGAAGTTCTGAGTCCGACAATAGCAATCTTACAACTTCTTCCCCAATGGATTTCACTTGTCCAACCATTTCTTTCAGATCCGCAATTTGGACCAGTACGCCGTCATCCATCTCTGGAATTTTTGGGATGGGGAGTGACTTAACAAAAGAAAGTAATTTTGTGTTAACAACACTATTAGAAATACATATTTCATTCTCGTATGGCTCAATACTCAATCTATCACTTTTGTTTGAACTTGCTTTTGTCCTAAACCATGCTATACGCTCTTTCACTTCATCGCTATCAAAAGCATATTTATAGTTCCAATTCATGTCAGTCATATCCAGTAAACCCCCACCGCGATCAAATACCGCCAGATAAACTGCTAAGTGATTTCTAGCACCTATAAAGTGTATTGAATTGCCACAAGCTTGACAAAAGATTGGATTAAAATCATTTAGAAGTTTACCCAGCAAGTACATGGACATCCCGTTTGGAATCTGCAGGGCTCGGGTCAATTAGTTCCCCCTATCCCGCCCTATTGTAGATGATGGCATCGGTATTGCCATCAATGAGAACGTTAGAATCTATTACATCCAAGTTTTCTTTCAAATTAGTTTCGTATCCATCACCTGCTAAATCCTGAAAGTTTTCAAGTATGCCTACTGCGCTTACACGAAACCCAGGTTCTGAAAAACTTTTTAGATTCTTAGCAAACCCCTCCATGTCTATTGCCATGACAACCTTTGGATTGATTGTTCCGTTTAGTATGAACATCTCTTTATTATAATTCCATTTCTCAAATTTTATTCTAAAGTCTTCTGTGATTCTGGATTCCACAGAACCCGGTACAAGAGTTTCTTTTCCATAATGTCCCTTTCTAGTGGCTAAATCTACCACCTTTGGGTAAATATGATATTCCCTTCCTTGCGGCCCGCCCCAGATTGTTACTCTTTTTCTTTCTTCTAATTCACGGGCATATAACCTAGTAGATGTCGGGGATAGTTCCTGATCAAACTCTTCTGAAAAATACTGTAAGGCACGAGTAGTTGTCAGTCCGGGATGTGTCCAAACCAGGGAATCGAGAGCGGCCATTTTGCCTTCTTTTGTACCCAAATCTATTTCATCCATTCTAAAACGTTTTAGCATAGATAATCCTTCTCGTGCATCATTTGAAAAATCTGTTTCTCCGATTTCGATTATTTTATCATAGCAAGCAATCGCATGATTAATCGCTCCGGCTTTCTCATAAGAATGGGCAGCTGATAGCAAGTATCTGGAACTTTCTATAAGATCCTCTCTCTCAGATAAAAGTCTGGCTAAATATATGCTACCGAAGCTAGCTTGTTCTAAATAACGATTCCTATTAGTTATATCTCCATTTTCCTCTTTTTGAGCGCGTATAAAGTCACTCGAAATTGTTTTAATCAATTTCCTCATCGTTGCATCCATATTATCAAGAATCATTTCTATGCCCCCAGTGTATCTGAAGCTTATCATAAAAACAACTAACCGAAATATAGCCTGACGTGTCCGGGTGTTCATCTTTAAATTTTCTTATTTTACGATTTAACCTTTCTCTACCACCGCCTGGTGTCTCCGTTCCCGTCATTTCTATCAATTCCTCTTCGTTGCTATTACGGGGTAAATAGTAGTAATCATACCCATCTCCCGTTTTTAGCACACGAATAAATTTAAATGGTCTTAACCACTGAGTTATGAGAAGACCCATTGCAATACCCGCATCTTCAACTATTCTGTTGCCTTGTAGTGAATTAGCAACCTTAGAAACATCAACGTTTCTTGTTTGGATTTCGACCTTGAATTTTTCGTTCCTGCCGTCCGCCAGTTTTTTGTGTTCGACAACAATTTGATTATAATTATGTTTATCAATTAGATATTCCGCACATTTCATCCAATCTACAACAATGTCTTCATCTAACCAATCTACATAGCATTCGGATAAATCATCTGTGCGCAGTATCTTATCGAATTCCATACGTGTCACCGCATATTTTTGTGATTACTACAGGTTTTGGTTATCCATCTGAGATTGGTTCACAGTCTTTCCGATCTGGAAAGTGCTGCCTGAACATTGTACTTGATCTGCTTTTCATCTTCTTGTCTATAAAGCTTATGGAACACTTCCGAGGGATTTCCCGTGGATAGGGGGCATTTCATAAGTAAATATTGATCAAGACCGGATCTACGGGGCGGTACTGAATGCGTGAACGAGCGACGTCTCACCCCTCGACAACCCTGACCTGCGTCATGACATCGCCCTGCTTGATCTTGTTCACCACATTCATGCCCTCGACCACCTGACCAAAGACTGTGTGGACTCCATCAAGATGGGGTTGCGGCGAGTGCGTGATAAAGAACTGGCTGCCGCCGGTGTTCTTTCCGGCATGTGCCATCGAGAGCGCGCCCTTCGTGTGTTTCCGCGGGTTTATCTCGCACTTTATGCTGTATCCGGGTCCACCTGTGCCGTTGCCTTTCGGACACCCGGTCTGTATCATAAAGTTCGGGATGACCCTGTGGAATTTGAGCCCGTTGTAAAATCCCTTGTTGATCAGCTTTACAAAGTTTGCAACGGTGTTCGGTGCGTCCTTCTCGAACAATTCAAGGGCAATCTCGCCTTTCTTGGTTTCGATTATTGCTTTCTTCATGGTTGATGCCTCTGTACAGGGACTAATTACGGTGTTTTTAGTTAAGGGTTTCTGTCGGTCATTCTGGCGCCCAACCAGTGTTATTGGATTTTTCGGTCGGATTATTGGTGCCCAAAATTCATACCAGTGGGTTAGCAACCCATAAAAGACGGCACCGTCCATCCGATAAGGTTAATATGGTGCGCAACATAATAATTTTGGGCAAGGGGGGCAATCGATGAAGATACCATCAATAAAGATGCCGCAAGCGTTGGGTCAATCACCAAAGAACCCATCAGAAGGGGCACAATCAAAGATAAAGGTAACAAAGAAGACCATCTGCATTCTCGCACTGATAGTCATCGCTTCTACAATCTTAGGATGCGCCGTTACAGACCAGCTATCACAACAGGATACGCCTGAACCGTACGTAACTCCGACCCCTTCGGAAAGCCGCGCATCACTCTGGGCAGCGCTCAACGCAACAGACGAAGAGACGTCCACATCTGCCCCCGCAGCGGGTGATCAAGATCAAGATCAGGAAATTGATAGTGAAATGGCGGTTTTGGATGACTCCGAACCGGATCTTCGGATCGGCGAATTCGCAACCGAGCCAGTGATCCCGGATTGTGATTTTATATGGTTCGATAGCAAGCATGCGAGTTGCTACGACGTAGAGACAGATCTATGGCTCGTTTACGAGGCTGACGTCGGCGAGGGGATCTTTGGCAACCGGATCCTCTATCGCCACAACAAAACAGATGCGCGCTGGGAATCGTTTGCAAGCCAGACGCCAGACGATATCTGGCTGATTGCGAGGGGTGAGACGCAGAGTACGAGCCAGTTGCATCTCTGCCAGCAGGATAACGCAACCGGTAAGTGGATCGAGCACGTGAAGCAGGGGTCCGCGATTCGGCTTGGCAGTGGGCGGGCATGGTTCGACGCAAGCGGGACTGATTGCCATAACAGGGCGCAGGGTATCAGTTCAACGATATCAATTCAGGACGACCATTTCTCGTGCAGGGTGAGCGGCGGCATACCACCGGTCGCGTACGACTGGACATCTGATCGGGATGGGCAGATCGGAAGCACAGGTTCGTTTGATCGAAAACTCTCAAAAGGGGCGCACAGAATCACGCTTGTAGTAACCGATGCGAGCGGCTCCAGTACGACTGGTGTTGATGCTATACAGGTCAACTGAAAACTGGCGGGTCTTCACCTGAGTTTGAGTTTCTCTGTTATCAGAAGAAACATGAGGACGTATCCGAGGACGAGCATGATTAAGGAGAGTATCCATGCCCAGCGCAGTATAACTCCCCTGAGTTCCGGATTCTCCATATCGACCATTCTTATGCCTTGATTCGCTTCAGCCGGAAGGTGTTCTCGCGCTCCATCTCTTCGAGGCGCAGCTCGATGAACCGCTCCGCTTCGGAGATTTCCGGTATCACCTTGAACTCGAGCGCGTTGACCCGCCGCTTGGTCCGCTCGATGTCGTCCAGCAGTTTCTTCATCGCAGTCTCAATCTCGGCAGCGACGATGACCTTCTCGATGAACGTCTCATAAGCCTCAACCGCCTCGTCCAGGCACGCACTCGTTCCGATGATTCCGTACCCTCGATCGCAGAGATTCTTCCGCACCTGGGATGATTCGATCTTCGGAACCACAACACCCATTATGTTCCTGCTCTCGAGTTCGACCTGCGGGACGTCCTTGAGCGCGAATGCGATCGACCGTATCGCAACACTCCCTTCCACGGTCTTTGCAACGCCAATCTTCTCGTTTGCAATCTCGTAGGTGGAGTCGAGCTCGGATCTGACATCCTTTGCTCTACTAAGCAGCTCAAAGAATTCAAGGATTAAGCCGTCACGTTTCATCTTCAAGAGCTTGTGACCGCTCTCTGCGAGTTTGATCTTCTTTTTCAGTTCGATTAGTTCGGATCGAGTTGGTTTTATGTCCCGGATCGCCATGGTAAACCTGCCTGCTCATCAGTTTCTTATTTGCATACCCCTCGGTTGCATTTCCATGGTTTGTAGCACCATGGATAATAACCTTGCTCCTCGCAACAGGGCGCGCCTTTGTAGCCACAATGGATTCACCTGATTGCAAGTCTGGTTAGCTGTATGTTCCCATCCGAATCCACTGCCGCACCGATCCCGGTTTCATCGAAATCCGATGTTGGAATCTGGTTTTCGGATTCTTCGGAACTCCAGGTCTCAGAAACCATCTTCAGGAACTCTTTGTAGTCATAGATCGGTCC
Source organism: Methanosarcinales archaeon (assembly GCA_030672605.1). Lineage (GTDB taxonomy): Archaea > Halobacteriota > Methanosarcinia > Methanosarcinales > Methanogasteraceae > Methanogaster_C. The sequence continues at coordinate 1,793 of DAOVGE010000169.1, read as the reverse complement.
CGGCATCGAAAGCATGTATTCAGCAGAGGTATCAAAGTAATACACCCCGCAATCCCGCAGCAGGTCTCCCGATTCAGCCCCATTCTCTGCCCCAAAATGGGCAGGACTGTGGCTGTGTGCGCGAGCAATATCTGCGATCTCGTCGTTGTATTTCAGCGGTTCCAGCCCGCGTTTTGCGCGTTCCCGGTTCACCAGATCGAAGAGATCCCCCGCAATCTCTGACGCCTGCGGCAATCTCACAGGAGTCGGGAACGGCACAGGGGAATCGATCTCTATAACCGTCCACCAGTCGTACTCGTCAGCAGACCTGCTGGAACCCACCACGTCATAGATGTCGTCGTATGCTCCATCCGGGCTATAGTATTGCTCAAGCGCCTCCGGAACGATGCGCGCAAGGGTCGGCTCAACCAGAATCCTCCGCTCTGACAGATTTGCGACGACCCATGCGTGATCTCCGGAGTTGTTTGCGTATTCGAACCCGCCAATGGAGACGTTGTATGGCTGATCGTGTTTTCCTGTGACAATCACCGTATCGACTCCGTGCCCTTCGAGATACCACTCGATAAAAGCAGCCATCTCCGAGCAATCGAATAAATCCTCCTGATAGGTATCATTGAGGAGCGGCAGAATCTGCATCAGTTCGGATCCACTCGTCACGTTCTGTCCGTGCCCAAGGCTTCGATAGTACGGATCAGGTATCTCGCGGGTCGGATCAAATACTTCTTGAAGTACGAACAGAGTCAATGATATGGCAACAAGTGCAACAATCCATTTTTTCAAGCCCATGCCCCCGGTTAGATTAAACCCGTAATCCCGATCAGATCAGATTAGATCTAATCGTGTATATGATGTCCACAATCCACCCCCAAAAGAGATCGTATAACCCTAAAATCATTCCAAGTCCGATCAGAACCAGCATACCTCCCGCAATCTTTCTGATTGCCAGGGTGTGCCGCGATATCGCTCTGATGCGCGTCGTTGATCTGCTGGCCGCATAAGCTACTCCGAGCATCGGGATGCCCAGCCCGAGCGAGTAGATGAAGAGCAAGAACCCACCGTACAGAACGTCCCCCTCATGCGCAGCCATTGCGAGGATGCTTCCGAGTATCGGACCGATGCACGGCATCCATACGATACCGAGTGACACCCCGAACAGAAGACCGCCGAACAACCCCTTCTGCTTCTGCTGCGTATGCGGCGCGAGTGCGCTTAACCTATCAAATATCGGGAGGTCGAAAAGCATGACCAGCCCGAGCGCAATGATTGTGATCTCGGCAACAAGCTCCATATATTCGCGATATCTCCAGACCACATCTCCGAATGCGCCGAATATCACACCCATCGCCGTAAACGAGATGCACAAGCCGGCAACGATCGCTATGGGGCGTAGTTTTCCTGTTTCAGAAGAATACGCCATGACTGCAGGTAGCAGCGGAAGTACGCATGGCGATAGAACGCTTGCCACCCCTGCGACAAAGGCGATGAGCGGAGATACCTGCTGGGACTCGATCATGCAGTACAATCGGTGTGCCAGCAGGTAATACTTATGGCGGTTATGTGAATTACATCGTTAACTGGAATCGTACCTGATTGCGAGCTCTTCCTGTTCGCTCGGGGGCACAGGCTCTGAGACCAGAACGTATTCCGCCTTATCCGAGAGATACTTCATGATCGACTCCGAGCGATCCGGATCGAAGGTGTTCATGTTGTCATCGATCACGAAGAATGGGAAATCAGGGATATAATTCTCCTTTGCAGAGATCTGGAAGACTATGCCCAGTGTCAACTGCTCT
>DAOVGE010000128.1 GCA_030672605.1 Methanosarcinales archaeon | reverse complement strand
GGTTTGATCTGCTCATGGTCATCATCCAAATCAGTACGTACCGTATGTTGTGTGAATCTCCATATATAAAACCACGAGATTACACAAGATTATACTCAGCGACCAGCATAAAGTGCGATTTTTGTAATTGCCAATTTGGCCATAAATGCACAAGACCGAGGCACACACCATACGATCGCCAATCGGGAGGTTTATTTAATCTTTGCGCCCTCGCGTCTTTGCGTTTTTATTCTTCAATTCAACGCAAGGACGCAAAGGCGCGAAGGGTGTCATCTCTATTGTCACGTCTTTCGCGTGTGTCAACACATCACTGACACATTTGCAAAAAAAGCTCAGTTTGTGGCGGTGCGAAGTATAGCTAAACACGTACCAGCAAAGTATATATGCGGTGTTTGCGGTAAATGGTCTATGATGTTGAGTCTGAGAGAGGGCGCAATCGCGGTCAGATTGGCGCGATCAGCGATCGAAGCCCGCCTTTCCGGAGGGGATATGAAAACTGGTGACTTACCAGAGGTTTTCAGAGAGAAGAGGGGGGTATTCGTGACCCTGCATAAAGACCACGATCTGCGCGGGTGTATCGGCTATCCTGAGCCAGTTATGGCGCTTGTGGACGCGATTCTCGACTCTGCCGTGGGTGCTGCGATGCATGATCCCAGATTCCCACCTGTCAGGCACGAGGAGCTGGAACAGATCGCAATTGAGGTTACGGTACTGACACCTCCGGTCAAAATTGATGCAAATCCGTGGGATCTGCCGGATCATGTTAAGATCGGAAAACACGGACTCATCGTCAAGAAAGGCATTCACCAGGGGTTACTTCTGCCGCAGGTGGCAGAAGAGTGGGGCTTTGATTCCGAGGAGTTCCTCAGCCAGACATGCGTAAAAGCAGGGCTGCCACCAGACGCGTGGCTCACAGGCGCAGCAGTCTACTCATTCGAAGGGCGGATATTTGCTGAAATCGAACCGAGTGGTGATGTTGTTGAAAATGATTAGAATCGTTGCAGAAAATGTTCGGGTCGAGGCAGAACTTTTTTCCGACCATTGCCCCGAGACGGTATCCGCAATCCTTGCCGCGCTGCCCATAAGCGGTACTGTTAGCACGTGGGGCGACGAGATCTATTTCTCAACCGATGTGGCTGCGCCGAAAGAGAACCGAAAAGAGATCGTCGAACCTGGTGCCCTTGGATACTGGCAGCCACAGAATACATTCTGCATCTTCTTTGGACCGACGCCTGCAAGCATCGGCGATGAGATACGCCCTGCAAGCGCGGTAAATGTCTTCGGGAAAATTGTAGGAGACCCCACTGTTCTAAAGCAGGTCTCCAATGGCGAGAATATCACAATCGATCATCAATGACTGATGACCGATTAATTCTCGAGTACGATCTCGATGTTAACGTTGTTCGGAACGTCGATGCGCATAAGCTGCCGTAGCGCTCGTTCATCTGCTGCCAGATCAATCAAACGCTTGTGCACGCGCATCTCCCAGTGATCCCAGGTCTCTGTGCCCTCACCATCCGGGCTCTTCCGGATCGGGACCACCAGCTTTCTGGTCGGAAGTGGGATCGGACCAGCGATCTCAATTCCGGTCCGCGCCGCTATACCTCTAACCTGCTTACATATGTTATCCAGTTCCACAGGATTTGTGCCTGATAACCGTATCCGCGCCTTCTGACTCAAAGATATCACTTCGTCTTGGTGCTGATGCACATACCAGCGGCAATAGTTGTTCCCATGTCACGAATCGCAAATCTGCCGAGCTGCGGTATCTTGTTGACCTCTTCGATCACCATCGGTCTCGTTGGCATGATTGTAACGATAGCCGCATCACCGGCTTTGATGAAGGAAGGGTTCTCCTCAAGGACCTCGCCGCTGCGTGGATCGAGCTTCTTATCAAGCGATAAGAATGTGCACGCGGTCTGCGCGGTGTGACAGTGAAACACTGGTGTGTATCCGGCGGATATCGCTGACGGATGCTGAAGAACCACAATCTGTGCTGTGAACTCAGATGCAACCGTTGGCGGGGCACTAGCAGGTCCGAGGACATCTCCCCGTCGTACATCCTTCTTGCCAACGCCTCTCACATTGAACCCGATGTTGTCTCCAGGGGTTGCTTCCGGGATCTCTTCGTGGTGCATCTCGATGGATTTGACCTCACCGGTTGCGCCGCTTGGCATGAATGTGACCTTGTCGCCTGGTTTCATGACGCCGGTCTCGACACGCCCGACCGGAACCGTGCCGATTCCGGAGATTGTGTATGCATCCTGAATCGGAATGCGCAGTGGAAGGGTCGTCGGCTTCTCGGGCGCAGTGAACATGTCGAGCGCCTCAAGAATGGTTGGTCCCTTGTACCATGCCGTGTCGCTGCTCTTTTCGGCTATGTTTGCACCGAATAACGCAGAGGTCGGTATGAAGTTTATATCGTCTGGTTTGTAGCCGACGATCTTGACCAGTGCGCTGACATCTTCCTTGACCTCGTTGAAGCGGTCCTCGCTGTAATCAACAGAATCCATCTTGTTGATGGCGATGATTACCTGGTTTATTCCGAGCGTTCTTGACAGGAATACATGTTCTTTGGTCTGATCCATGACCCCGTCCTTTGCATCGACCGTCAAAACCGCTGCATCTGCCTGAGACGCACCGGTGATCATATTCTTGACGAAGTCTCTGTGTCCGGGACAGTCCACGATTGTGTAATAGTACTTTTTGGTATCGAACCTTTTGTGTGCTATGTCAATTGTGATTCCGCGCTCCCTCTCTTCTTTCAGCGAGTCCATAACCCACGCAAAAGCGAATGAGCCCTTGCCCTTTTCTTCAGCTTCTGCTTTATACTTCTCGATGACGTGCGCCGGTACGGTTCCGGTTTCGTAGAGCAATCTACCAACAAGCGTCGATTTTCCATGATCGATATGTCCGATGACTGCTAAATTCATGTGTGGCTTTTCTGTTGCCATGTCTTCCTCCTGGGTGGATTATATATCTCCTCTGTTTGTTCGATATTAAGTCTTTTCATAATGCTCCGATCGGGATTTGAACCCGAGTCGCGGGATTGAGAGCCCCGCATGATTGGCCGAGCTACACTATCGGAGCACATGATCGTGCTTCAATACCTTGCCATCAGACGCATATTAACCTTTCGAGAGATCGAGTGTCCCGACTTATCCAGTGCCGGACGGTGCGCCATAGCAAGGCTTTGTGCAGGATGCCAGGTAGTACTTACTCAATATTGTGTGGATATTTGCATATAAAACCACGAGATCACTCAAGATTAACACAGAAATCTTGTGGAGATGGCTGCGCCGCTGCTTCGCAGACTGTGTTGTGGTTCACACCCTACAGGGCACAATCGAATTATTCAGTGAAAACACTCGGATTTTGTGGCAGATAAATTCGTGTAATTCGTGGCATTCGCCATCATTCGTGATCTCTTGGTGCCGATTTTATCACGAATAACGCGAATAAACGAATGGCACGAATCGAGTAAATCGGCGGAAATCACTGGATTTTTAGACAGTGCCACCCTACAGTGTTGAGCATGTTTGTCAGACAGCGCGAGTTCTGGATGTTTGTTTGACCCCAATATTTAAGATTAATGAAAATATCTATACACCAATCGGCGTGGGTAATACGCATGAATGAAAGAGAATCTACCGCAAAAACCGACTCAACGGGATTGTCCTGCCATGCACTGGTTGCGGCAGTGGCAAAGGTATCGCATCTGCGATTCCGAGACGCGCGCGTGCTCTTTGACCCGATCATCAGAGAAGCGGCTTTAATCTGGATGCAGGAGTTGGGTGTGGATTCAGAGACCCATTTTGACCGACTGGAAGACGCAATTTTGAATTTTGCCAGCTTAATTCCTGATATGGACGATTTCACGATGACCGCGGCACCAGGGGGGGCTGTTCAGATCAGAATCAGCGGCACCTGCCCGTTCCGGCATGCATGCCAGATCATGAAGGAGACGATCGGGTTAATCGAGGGCTGTGCCGAGGCGATCACGCTGCTGCAGGTGATCGAGCAGACCTGCCCACAGAGCGAGCCGCTCACGTATGACTTCCAACCGGCACAGCGAGACGATCAGGCATGTACGATCTACATGGGCACTGTCGAGCAGATCGTGTTGAATCGGGATCATCAGAACCTGTACACTCAGTCAGTGTGAATCATTCGCCCAAAACGCCCCGGTTTTGGATTTTAAATCAGCCCAGGTCGTTGAGATACTATTTTAACCGATGCGGCACCAGAACCAATCAGGGAGATACATGCCACGGAAAAAGACGACCAGCGAGGACGAAATAAGTGTGTTCACCCCCGAGATGGACGAACACATCAACAAGGGCGGTGCTGCAATCGCAAAGATCCTGAAAGGCGATGTTGGGAGGCAGCATATCCAAAAGTTGATAGAGTATCATCTGGAAGAGATAGGCGAGGATACGCACGACGACCTCACAATGGCTCTTGCTCTGGCATTCGGAGAGGATATCGGGCGGACTATAACGTTTCCGTTGTTTACAAACGATCCGCTGGTGCTCGCAGAGTATAGCCGACTGAAGATTCCGGACCCGGTTATAACGTATCTCCGTTACATCGTCGCGCTCTATGGTGCGAAGGCAGAGCATGCTGCGATCTGTCTGAAGAACCCTGACGGACTGGAACAGACGAGATTCGATCTCAATTACGGATCCGATGGTAAGGCACGCAGTATCACGATGAAACTCACAAGAGCAGACAGCGATTCGCTCATCATAACCGACGAACCCGAATCGTACCTTTTCCTGACATATCAGATACTTGAACAGTTGTCAGCGATTCAGGATGGCGATTCGGAGATGCACGAGATTTTCGAGAAGATCAAGGCGATGGTCGAGAGCAAAATCGAAGATAACGTGAGAGATTACATCGATGCGTGAATATCTGCTCTCTGGAAACATCCTCGCAGGCGAGGATTTTGATCTGGTTGCGGGCTACATCCGAATCAGGGATGGCGCAATCGTTGAGGTCTGCGAGGAGGCTGGGTCTGTTGACTCCGAGGCGCACGGGATTGTCATGCCCTGTTTTGTGAATGCACACACACATCTCGGGGACTCGGTTCTGAAGGATCCCGAGATTACAGACATCGCCAGTCTGGTGCGCCCGCCAGACGGACTCAAGCACCGCGTGTTGCGCGAGACTGCCGCACACGATCTTGTCAGGGCGATTCGGGCGAGCGTCTGCGACATGGCTGCGACCGGGACGTGCGCGTTTGCGGATTTCAGAGAGGGTGGCATGGATGGGGTGCAGGCGCTCCTGCGCGCAATTGAAGGAGTCTCTGTTAACACAACGATTCTTGCTAGACCCAACCCTCCCGAGAACGTGGATGAGATTGATTCGATCCTTGGACTGGCTGACGGCATCGGGATCAGCAGCACCAACGACTATGCGGAAGGGGTTGCAGAAGCAATCGCCAGGCGCACACACGAACAGGGGGGAATCTTTGCAATCCACGCAGGAGAACTCAATTCCACTGATATCAGGGACGCGCTGGAGCTGGACCCTGACCTCCTAATACACCTGACGCATGCGTCACCTGATGATCTGCGTGCGGTCGCTGACCAGAGCATTCCTGTTGTTGTCTGCTCGCAATCGAATCTGTTGACCGGTGTTGGTCTCCCACCCGTTGAGGAGATGTTCGCCGCCGGGATTCGGGTTGCCGCCGGCACTGACAACGTGATGTTCAATTCGGTTGATATGTTTGCTGAGATGCGCTTTCTATCGTCACTATTTTCGTTGAGCGAGCAGCAGGTCTTCGGGATGTGTACACGGGCAGGCGCGGTTGCGCTCGGTCTGAACTGCGGGGCGATCGTTGCCGGAATGGATGCGAGGGTTATGGTGCTCGATATGAACTCTCACAATCTCGTGGGGACAAAAAACATTCTCAGGAGCGTTGTCAGACGTGCGAGGGTGGGGGATATTCTGTTTCGTGCGCGGCGGGCAGTGTCTTGATTTGTGCGATCTGGACCGACCGCAGCCATGTGGATTAGTAGCGCATCGAGCGTGGTGATGCTGCCAACATCGGCGAAGTCAGCACAATCATGGCGTCCGCGGGGTGATCTGGTTGTCGTGGTTGAGATCACATGATCCGGTTAGATAACATCAAACAGAAGCCCAAATCTGTTGAATCTTCGCTTTGACCCTTGAGGTGTCTTTTGTCGTCAAAACACCCAACCGTCGTTCTGCAAGCGTTTTTTTGCAACGTTGCCAACTTGTGCAATCATACAACCGATGGCAGCAAAAGCCCGGCACGTTTCTATTCGATCAATTTCACATCATACCTGGTCTGCACCTGCTGGCTCGTGACCCGTGCCACTACAACGTCACCATTCATAGTATCCAACAACACGAGTGCCGGACGCCGCTTATACTCAGCGACCAGCATAAAGTGCGATTTTTGTAATTGCCAATTTGGCCATAAATGCACAAGACCGAGGCACACACCACACGATCGCCAATCAGGAGGTTTATTTAATCTTTGCGCCCTTGCGCCCTCGCGTCTTTGCGTTTTTATTCTTCAATCCAACGCAAGGACGCAAAGGCGCGAAGGGT
>DAOVGE010000062.1 GCA_030672605.1 Methanosarcinales archaeon | reverse complement strand
GTTAACTGGTTATCGGTTATTAGCTGGTCGATGAAGCTTCTGAATGACATCTATTACCCTCATCCAGTATCGATCTGTGATGTGATAATCTTTTCTGTGCTATGGGGCTGGATAAAAAAGATAGGGTGGGCGTATGTGGTTAGCTGAGGCGAAAAAACCAGGAAATTTCACGAGATTATGTAATGGTCAGTCGGATGTGCAACAACACGGAAAACGTTGAGACATGGGTTGACAATACTCTTCGCGTCTCTGCGACTTTGCGGCTTTGCGTTAAACTGAGAATGAGAACGCAAAGACGCGAGGGCGCAAAGACACGAAGAACAAAAATCCTCCTGTTGTTGATCCTGTATGAGCATCGCTCGCTCTTGTGTTCATGGTCAGATTGACCATTATAAAATTTCACGAGATTAACACAGAAATCTTGTGGAGATGGCTGCGCCGCTGCTTCGCAGACTGTGTAACCTCGTGGTTAGCTAAACACGTACATGTGGGCAAATGACACACATCAACGACCCATGATCTCGCGCAACCGATCAACCGAAATCTTCTCCGGCTTCGCCACCTGCTCGGGCTCGTATGGCAGTGACAGTTTTGCAATCGCGTTGCTGATTGCCGGAAGCAGCTTATACTCCTTATTGAGCGAGTAAAACCCGGGACGTGCACCCCCGCCACGATCCGCACGGCATCTTCTCGGGTCTCCGGGAACGAAACCGCGCTCCTTGATGAACGCGCCCGGATCAATCTTCCTGATGGTATTGACGAGCGCCTGAACGATGGGCTCTTCTCCATGTATGAGCATGCCGAAGCACGTCTCCTTGATCGTAACATCCGCGTGTAGCTCGTAGATCATCAGATGCATCTCGCTCGGAAGTTCGGACGATAATACGACCAGTCTGGTTATTTTGCCCAAGATTCACACCTCCGTTACATAGACGACAGCCCCTTCCCCGATCTCGTTCAGTTTCTCGAGATCGACGACCCTGCCTATGATATTCGTGTACGCGAATTTCTCGCCGGACGGACCATATCTCGTATCATCAGTGAGCTTCACGCCGATCATCTGGGCGTATTTTGCAGCCTGATTGGTAACCCCGATCTCGCCGGCTGATACATTGTCGGATGGCATGTTCTCAGGCATGATCTCTTTCTTTACCTCGGGCACCTTGAAGAGTCTGGTACCCTCGTACGCTGCAAAGACCGGAAGCGCGCCAACAGGCGATTTAAGAAGTCCGAGGGCATGCCTGAAGAAACCGATCGTAGCCGGAGCGAGATCGTCATAGAGTTCGATTTTTATCAGATTCTTATCAGAGACGCCGCGTACAGTAACCTCCCCTGCCTCCACAATCTGTATTGTGGTCTCAGGAGTCTGCTGCACGACCATGTCCACGTCCTCGACCTCTCCGTCGCGACGCATGGTTATGCCGCGAGTTGAGAGCTCTTCTTCTGCGGCTTTGAGCGTTTTTCCGAGCAGCATGATCCGCACTGGATCGACATCCAGCGCAATCTCCTGATCGTCCCCTATGAGCTGGATCAACTCCATGCCGCGCGCCACCCTGCCAACCACCGAATGGCTCGGAGATGAGGTCTTGTCGAGTTTGGATATGTATACTCGCCCCATCCCAGCACCATTTACTCTAACCGTTACTATCCCTGCCATTCTCGGCTCTTTCCGCTCGAAGATGCACTCCTCGCCCTGCAGCAATTCCGTTGATGCAAACGAATGTGAGATGGTGCTAAATATAAGTTTGTTATCTTCTGCTGCCGCTAAAAAGTGCTCTGCGCCGTAAGGGGTGTCTGATGACAGTTCGATTGCGGAATGTGTGAATATGCGCATCCCTGGCTCGATCTTGGTTGAGAGATCCGTTGTCACGATCTTGTTTACGACGGTCTCCCATCGCTCAATCGGAGTGATTCCTGTGATCGAGTCGCCTGTTGTGAGTGAGTCGACAATACCTCTCCCGCTCACGACCCTACCGATGACGCCACCATCTGCTGGTGCTCCGTGCACCGCGGTGTGCATCTGCTTTGAGAGTACCAGATATGTGTGGTTGGAATCATAGCCGCCTGTGCCAAGCAGTACGTCCCAGCGCGTGTATTCGCGGTCGCGGTGGGAGGGGGTGATAGCGGTTTTGAACGGACCAAATGCGAGCGCCTCTCTTCCGACCCATCTGATTCCGGAACCCGCGATCTTGGGTTGCGCATCCTGCCAGACATCCTGATACGCTGACAACTCAATCCCGATATCGCCTTTTGTCGTACTGATCAGGTACTCAGCAGTCGCCTCTCGCGACTCCGCAACCCCCTTGATGATTGCGATTGTGGTTCCCTTGTATGGAATCTCTGCATTCTCAACCACATCTGCGAGCGTGGAATTATCAGGCACGATGATGGGTTTGTTATCGAGTTCGATCTCAACCATAGATTTATTCCCACTTATGGATTATAGCTTACTCATACATCTCACCGCGTTCGCCCTCATCAAGTTTTGCGACCACGGTATTCACGTCACCAAGCGCAATCAGCTTACCGTTTCGCATAAGCGCTGCACGATCGCAGACATCCTCAACAAAGTCCATGTCATGCGACACGATTATGAATGTCTCGCCAAGCTCCTCTCTCGCCTCAAGGATCGATTTTGTCACATCTACCCGGGTTACCGGATCCATGGTTCCGGTCGGTTCATCGAGTATGATGATCCTTGGCTCCTTGATCAGTACCTGCGCCAGAGCAACACGGTGCGACTCACCAACGCTCAGTTCGTCAGGCATATTGTCAAGAACCTCGCGGGCTCTCTCTTCGGTGAAACCAGCCGTTTTCAGAACCATAATCGCCTTACGCTCGCCCAGTTCTCCGGGGAGCTCCAGTCCTATCGACTCAGTCAGGTTATCGAGCACATCCCTGTGCGGATAAAGCGAATACTCCTGGTGCAAGAGTCCTATGTGTTTCACTGCCCGTCCAGCCAGTTCAGCACCTCGCTCATTCAGATCGATCCAATCATCGCCAATTCTGATATCGATATTGCCCGATGTCGCGTTTATCGAGCCATTGAGAATCTTTGATGCCGTTGTCTTTCCTGCGCCGCTGACACCGACAAGACCGAATATCTCGCCCTCATGCACCTCGAATGAGACGTTGTCCACGGCACGCACGACGCCACGGTCGACCGATATGTAGGTCTTCTTCATGTCTTTGACCTTGATTATCGGCTCTCCGATCTCGGCATTGAAGGAACCGACGGTTCCGACCATGCTCATGAACCGCTCAACGACCTTCTTTGGATCGCCCTGTTCGATGATCTCACCTTCCTCGAGAAGAATCGCTCGATCAGCCAGTTCTTCCACGACGCCTGACCAGTGCGAGGTGATCGCAAGCGTCATGCCGTACTCCTCCTTCGCATGCACGATACTATCGTGCACGGCGTCAGCGGTCCTTCTGTCCAGTGTTCCTGTGGGCTCATCAGCAAGGAGCACCATCGGAGCCTTGGCAAGCTGCCGTGCGAGCACGACGCGCTGTTTTTCGCCGCCACTGAGTTCTCGTGCAACATGCATCATCCTGTGCGAAAGATTCACCTGCTCGATTAAATCGGCAGCCGCATCGATGGCGTCTGTTGCCGGGTGACCGATCTCGATGAGCGCGTTGATAACGTTCGTTATCACACGTTCGTCTCCGTACAGTGCAAAGGTGCGCTGGAGCATGATCGCAATCCGGCTCGCAATGCTTCTGCGCAACGGACTATACTTGTCAAGCGATACGAAGTCAGCGTCCATCGCTGTGAGTTTGGTACCGCACTTCGGACACGGGGTACCCACCTTGCTCGGCGGTTCGACATACGCGCATTCCTCACAGTACGCAACATGATAAATGACCTCTCCGGAACTGGTTTCGTGCTCCTTGATACCTCGAAGAAGATGCATCAGCACCGTCTTTCCAGCAGCACTACGTCCGAGGATTCCAATACACTCTCCTTCTTCTATCGTCAAATTGATATTTTTTAGAACCTTTTTGCCCTTAAATTCCATGTTCAGGTTCTTGATGTCTATCAGGGCTGTCATATACATCCTCCTATACTTCAGCAAGTGGAAATACTGTTGATCCTATTTGCTTACCAACCACTACATCAATTGTAGTATATTAATCTTTCACATACCTGATGCACCCGCAGCGTAATATGGCTTTCGCAGAGCAACTGCCCTCTCGAGCAGCGCGTGCATCTCTTCCTCGGATGCGTTCGATATGTCCACGAGACCGTCGTTACTGAGCAGACATCCTTTTAATTTTCCATCAGAGGTCACACGCAGCCGATTACAGTGTGCACAGAACTCGGAGTTGTCGATTGGTTGCACCAGTTCGACCTCTGCCCCGTTGATCATGTATTTTTTACGTCGGTGCATGTCTCGCGTGATGATTTCAGATGCGCGTGCGCGCAGTGTGCGCTCGATTGCGCCCACATCGACATCACCATCACCACCACCACCACCACTACCACTACCACTACCACTACCACCACCTTCGGACTTCATCAGTTCGATGATCTGGAGTATAACGTCTCCTGATCTCCGTGCAAAATCTGCCAGATCCCATATCTCGTCAACGTTCGTGCCACTCAGTAGCACCATATTCAGCTTGACTGGCGTGAGCTTCGCATCTACAGCAGCAGCGACGCCGTCCAGCACTGAATCCAGCATATCGTGCCCGGTGATACTCTGGTACAGATCAGGGCGTAGCGTGTCAAGCGATATGTTCACGCGATTTAAGCCCGCGTCTGCGAGATCGTGGGCACACTCCTCCAGAAGCGTTCCGTTGGTCGTTGCCGAGATATCATCGAGCCGGGGGACGTTGCTTATGATCTCTGCGAAATCATCGCGCATGAGCGGTTCACCCCCTGTAAACTTGAGTTTACGCACGCCGTGTGCGGTTGCGGCACGCACGAGCGATCCAATGGTCGCAATCGTAATCTCGTTCTCCGCGTGCGCGTGCGCAGGCGTCAACTCCCCCTCGTGGTGACAGTAGATGCAGTTCAGGTTACACCGCTGAGTTACGGATATGCGCAGGCTTCTTATCCTGCGGTTGTACGGGTCGATTAGTGGGGGGTACCTTTGCATAGCATTCACCACTCGCTAATCAACCAATATCTTTTTGATTGTGTCTATCGCTGATACATCTCAATGAGTTCTGTCAATGTCGAGTGGTCTGAGAAGTACAGACCGAAATTGCTCTCTGAGATCGTGGGGAACGCCAAACCGGTGAGCGAACTCTCTCTATGGGCAAAAGGGTGGCAGCAGGGCACGCCGAGCCAGAGGGCAGCGATCCTCTATGGCAAACCCGGAATCGGAAAGACGACAGCCGCGCATGCGCTTGCGCACGATCTTGGCTGGGATTTGATCGAACTGAATGCGAGCGATCAGCGAACGGCGGCAGCGATTCAGAAGGTTGCCGGATCAGCCTCCACGACATCCGCGCTCTGCGGTGGCATCAGGCTGATCGTGCTCGACGAGGCGGACAACATTCATGGCACTGCCGACAGAGGCGGGGCGCAGGCGCTTGCTAAAATAATCAAGAATACCTCGCAACCGATTCTTCTGACCGCAAACGACTTGTACGGGGTGTCCCAGGGAATCAAGAGCCTGTGCGTCCAGATACCGTTCCGTTCGTTGCAGAGTAGATCAATAGCAACAGCACTCAAGAAGATCTGTAGTAACGAAGGAGTCGCATGCGAACCGGACGCTCTTATAAAGATTGCAGAGAGCGCACATGGAGATATCAGAAGCGCTATCAATGACCTGCAGGCAGTGGCAGAGGGGATGGGTGAACTGCACGCCGCAGATGTGGTAATCTCATCAAGGGATCCAAGAGATACGATATTTGATGTGTTGAAGAAGATATTCCGTGGAAAGAACATCAAAGAGGCGCTGGATGCAACTTATAACATAGATGAGACTCCCGACAGCCTTATCGCGTGGGTCGATGAGAACCTGCCTGCCCAGTACCGTGGCGAGGATGTGACATGCGCAATGCATGCACTATCGCGTGCCGACCTGTTTCTTGGCAGGGTCCAGCGGCGCCAGAACTACCGGATGTGGCGGTATGCGGGTGCGATGATGACCGCAGGCGTTGTAGTCTCAAGGTCCCGCGAATACCAGGGCGCGCGGTTCATGCCACCCTCGCGATGGCGCATGCTCAGGAGCACCAGAACCAGCCGCCAGACTATAGACGAGATATCATGGAAAATCGGCGTTATGTGCCAGGTTTCCCAGAGGTATGCGCGTCTGAACCTTATTCCTTTTGTAAGAATCCTGTTTACGGATCGCAACTATGCAGTACGCCTTGCAGCGGTGATGGATCTCGATTCCGATGAGATCGCACATATACTCGGAAGCACGAAGGGCACAAAGAAGGTCAAGACGATTTATCAGGATGCACAAGAATCAATCGAAGCCGGGATATCAGAGGATATCGAGCTATTTGGTAAATTCAGCGGCAGTGAGGCGACTGTGCATGCAGAGGTGCGTGTGCCGACGAAGAAGCCAGAAAAAGAGCCGGAGACACGTGAGAAAAAGCCGCAGACATCACTCTTTGATTTTTAATCTTTTCTTCGTAATAACAGTCTTTCAGAGATGCAGAGCGTCTGTAATTTCTGCACTTTTCTATAAATACGTACTGAGGAACTGCAGATAATGTGAATGGCGCAAACAATCTCAATTATTGTATAATTTTGTGCTGGCGTATGTCTGTGACGATTTACCATCAAAAACTGTTGCGGATCATCAGATAGTTAACTTTTTATACCCTACAGTGTTCGTGTGGTAGGCGCGGAATATCCGCGAACAACGCATCTACCCCGTTGAGCGCATGCGATAATGCACAAAATGGGGCTGATATAGGAGGTATAGCCTATCAATGCGGACAACAATCTGCCCACTCCAGCATCAATCAGCACAACACTACGCCGCATAACCAGCGATGCACGAACGAGGCTAATAGCCATCACCATGCTACTGACAATCTATGCGGTGATCGCCTCAATCGGATGCAGTCCACTGGCTGTCGCCACGCATGAAGGACTGAACGTAATCGGCATGGACTCGCAGATCGCGGGCGCAACTATTACAGGCAGGGTGACCTATTGCCACATATTCCTGATCATTGACGGCGAAGCTTATGAGCCACGATATCTCGGCATGTACCGACAGCCAAACATCGACTATGACCATCCTTACTTCATATACACGTCCACGGCGGATTATCTGAACGCGGGGTACACGTTATTTCCATCATTTGGATCGGTTGCAGTCGCTATCAAGGAAACGCTGGGCATGACGTGAGACTCGGCGGGGGATCGTTTCATTTCACTGTGTGCTATCTGTACTCACACAATATTGTGTGGATATCCGCATATAAAACCACGAGATTAGTAACACAGAAATCTTGAGACTTGATACGTAAAAGTCTCAAAAACAGTGGCAACAGCCGCCATTCTGAAACTGTTGATTAGACTATACAGTTCAGCAGATCATCCAAAAATAATGAGCATTCAATATAAAACATAAGATCACGATTGTAGTGACACATTCTCTTAACTGATAAGGATTCCATAGAACTCCAGACCAACATCAGCATTTCTATCACATAATATAAGACAGTTTCCACTCGTTTAGGCTCCACGGATTCCTTGTTCTGCTAAATTACAGGTACGTTGTATACCCATGCTAAAATCGGCGATTATAGTCAAGAACGAAACAAATCTTACAAATGAATAGATGGTTATTCAATTTATACTTCGCACCGCCACAAACTGAGCTTTTTTGCAATGTGTCAGTCGGATGTACAACAACACGAAAGACGTGACGACAGACATCACCCTTCGTGTCTCTCTCGCCTTTGCGCCTTCGCGTTAAATTGAGGACGCAAAGACGCGAGGACGCAAAGAACGAAAATCGCGGTTTATACCGGTGTCGAGTCTATCATGCTTCTGCTTACGAAAATCATGATTCAAACTGCTCTAACATCGACGGAATAAGTTAGAAACCTAAGGTTTTTGACTAT
>DAOVGE010000118.1 GCA_030672605.1 Methanosarcinales archaeon | reverse complement strand
GAAGCACTCTTGATCGTAATAATGGCGACTCTGAGCACTGCATTGATATATTTCTGCGCTGGGCGCATGGATGCCGGGTTTTTGCGTGACCGGTTCAATGTGGCGATTCTTGGATCGCACCTCCTTGACGCATCCTCGACGACTGTTGGAATCGACCTCCTCGGTTACCACGGCAAGCACGTGGTTGAGCGGTATCTGGTTGACCTCACAGGCACAGGCGCAGTGATGTACCCGCTCAAGCTGGCAGTCTTCATTCCGGTTTTGTATCTGATCGAGAGCGAGTTCGATGAGACTGAATCCGAACTCCGCGAGCTCTTGAAACTTGTGATCCTTGTTCTCGGGCTGGCACCGGCATTCAGAAACACGCTCAGCATTCTCTTCGGGGTGTGATTGTGATGCCTGCAATGCCTGCGAAGCACACCATTGCGAAGTACACCGCAGTAACAACGATTCTCTTCGCAATCTCGTTTGTATCCGGGTATGCGTATGCGGTCTTGAACCCTGCTGAGGCTACAGAGATCACACAGGAGCTCACCGCCGGATTCGAGTGGATAACGGAACTGAATCCGCTCGCAATCATGCTTGCCATATTTCTGAACAACGCAGTCAAGAGCCTTATTGTGATACTGCTCGGCGTTTTCATAGTAATCCCGATCGGCTTTATCGTCTTCAACGGATACATCCTGGGAATCGTTGCGTATGAGTACGGGCGCACAATGGGTCACGGGTATGTGGCGGCTGCGATCATTCCGCACGGCGTAATCGAACTCCCGATGATCTTTATGAGCGCTGCTCTCGGAACGCATCTCGGAGTGATGGGCTTTTCGAGGTTGAGGGGAAACATCTCGAGTGGAGCGATATTATCCGAACTGAGACGCTCGGTATCATTCTACTTCCGGTGGATTCTCCCGCTTCTGTTCGTCGCATCTGTAATCGAGACGTTTGTGACGCCGATTGTGCTGTATCTGCTCGGTTGGGCGTAACCAGCCATCCGAGATTGGGTATATTAAAGTTCGGTGAAATGCTACAGGTACAAGGGTATGATGAATGAATGAACGTATCGAGCGGTACAGGGATAAGATGAACTATGTCGTGCGCAATATGGAGTCTGTCCAAAAAGACGCTGAAAGCGAGCTTGAGCTGGGCGGGATATTTTATGGGCTGCATACCGCAATTGCGGCATCGATGGATATGGTTGCGATGCTGCTCAAGGATATGGGGGATGTTGTCAGAGACGATTATTCAAACATCACGCGTCTTAAAGAGATCGAGATCACATGAGACCAACAATCGACGAATACTTCATGAAGATCGCAGAGGTCGTTGCGACCAGATCGACGTGCCTGCGCAACCACGTAGGTGCAGTAATCGTCCGCGACAAGCGCATCATATCAACAGGCTACAACGGCGCGCCCAGAAACCTTGAGCATTGCCTCGATATCGGGTGCATCAGGGATCAGGAGAATATCGAGTCCGGAACGATGCACGAGATATGCCGTGCCGTGCACGCCGAGCAGAACGCAATCATCCAGGCTGCGTTGCATGGCGTCAGCACAAAAGGCGCAACGATCTACTGCACGCATCAGCCATGCGTGCTCTGCGCAAAGATGATAATCAACGCAAACATCGTCCGTGTGGTCTTCGAGCAGGCGTATCCTGATCTTCATGCGCTCAAGTTCTTCACAGAGGCAGATATCGAGACCGTGAAGATGGGGCAAAAAGGAACCGATGAATCACGAATCGTCTGCTGAGTTTTGATCTGCAATCTCAATATAGTCGGACAGTTCCTCTCGCAACCGAACCACATCTCCGATCACGACAATCGCAGGCGCTTTAACCCCGCGTTCTCTGGCAATCCCGACGATTGTGTTCAACGTCCCGGTGGTTACTACCTGATCCTCTCTTGTCCCGCGCTCAATTATTGCGACAGGCGTACTCTCGCCCATGCCGTGTCGCATTAGTTTCGGGATGTACTCGCCGAGCGTGGTAACACCCATCAGGACCACAATCGTTCCCTTCGATTGCGCAAGCCATTCCCAGTCGACCATCGATTCGCCTTTCTTCTGTTCGTGCCCGGTTATGACCGTCAGAATCGATGCATGATCCCTGTGCGTGACCGGTATCCCTGCGTACGCGGGGACTGCGATCGCAGACGTGATCCCAGGCACGACCTCGAAAGGAATCCCTGCTTTTCGCAGTTCTATTGCTTCCTCGCCTCCCCTTCCGAAGAGGTATGGATCGCCGCCCTTCAGGCGCACCACAATCTTCCCCTGCGATGCGTAATCGATCAGCAATCGGTTGATCTCCTCCTGCGAAAGCGTATGATCGCCCGCGTATTTGCCGACATCGATTCGCTCGGCGCAATCCGGAAGCGATGCGAGTATCGCAGGTCCTGGCAGCTGGTCATACACGATCACATCCGCCCCTCCTATCAAGCGCAACGCCGCAATCGTCATCAGTTCAGGGTCGCCTGGACCAGAGCCGACCAGATAGACCTTCCCGTTTGGATGCATACTGGTCACATTGTACCGGAGACTCCTTAATCTCTTCCGGTTGGTTGAGTGGGTGTTTGGGTGTTTGGGTGTTCGGAGATGAATGAGTGGGTTTTTCGCTGTGTACGCGTTTAGCTAACCACAAGATTACACAGATTCCCACGAGAAAGTATTGGGATGCCGGATATGAAATGCCTGATTCTGATGGATTCTGTGGTTTCCAACCTTTGCGCCCTTGCGTCCTCGCGTCTTTGCGTTCCTTTGATTTAACGCAAAGTCGCAAAGTCGCAGAGACGAAGGAGTGACGCCCGCGATTGCTACAACGTGATGGCGGGCTACTGTTATCGACCACAGAAAACGTCAGAACCAGTAAAATGCAAACATATTAAGGCTCTTCTCTGTTTTGTATGGGCAAGATGGGCACCCATTCTGCTAAATGGGGCATCAATGCAGAAGAGCTATCCTGGATATAACATGGAGACTAAAACCATAGAGTACACGGGGGGTACCAGAGAAATGTAACCTGTTTTAAGATGGAATTTACGAGTAATGGTCCATAAGAAAACTCTGTTCTCTCTGTTCTCTCTGTGGCGGTCAAGAGTTCCAAATTACACTTGCAGAGTGGTGTAATTCCGTTTTGCACATTCTTCTCAGCCCATCTATGCTGAACCCGATCCTGTCACCGATCAGCCATCCACCAACCGTCTGCCATACAGCATCTGATGCCACCTGTAGAGCGAAACGAGTAGGAACCACATAAACGTCGTCGTCAGGAGGGCGCAGCAAAACAGGTCATAATCCTCGCTGATCAGTAGTTGGTACACTGCAAGAAGGAAGAGAAAGAACACCGAAATCAGCATCACAATCCATGTACGCTTCATGTAGCCTTGATCGACGGATAGCTCGCTCATATCGATTCGCATCGTCAGACGCACCATGTCTGCGGTCAGAATCATGATGCAGACTGCAAGACCCACGTTAATCGTTTGTACAAGTGGTGTAAGCATAACCCCCAACTCCTCACGAATGGGACCGCGGCGATTCGAACGCCGGTCGCTAGACCCCCAGCCTAGCAGGATGGACCAAGCTACCCTACGGTCCCGTTACGCAAGTTCTCGTAATCGCTGGATATCAATCACCCTCTCTTCGTTGGCTGCCATATTCTCTTTTTCGAGCAGCTCGACAATCTTGCGGAGCGCCACATTGAGCTTGTATACCTTGACAGGTCTCCCTTTGCCGATCTTCTTCTTCTCTTCGCGTTCCGAAATCCACTCGTTCGTACGCATCACCCGCATCGCCGCGCTGACCTCAGGTTGTCTGACGCTTGCAGCAGCCTCAAGCTCTCTGGATGTCATCTCCATTGTGCTGGACAGGCATGCGATGATCCTTGACACGATCTTCGACAGTCCAAGACTCTGCAGGAGCTCAGAAATTTCATGCTCCTGGTCGCCCATTACCTGTATCGATAATTCTTTCATACAATTATCCACCTATATATTGATAAGTTCTTTTCATTTATAAAGTTTGTGCGTAAAATATAAAGGGGTACATGAATTAGCACCCCGTGCGTGGGCGAGTGACGATCGAATCTGCGCGGAGACGCCCGTATCAGTGGTATCGAGGTGTCCGGGATAGAGTATAGCCACATCGAGTGCTGCGAGCAGTTCAATCGAATGCGCGAGCGCGGAGATATCGCCTCCGAGATCGCACCTCCCGATCCCACCGTCCGGAAATATGGTGTCCCCTGAAAAGAGGCTTCCGGTCTCTGATTCGTAGATGCAGATGCTGCCTGGCGTATGACCTGGCGTGTGAATCACGTCCAGCCGAAGATCGTCGAATTCGAAAGTTTCGCCCCCCCGAAGCAGTGTGTCAGGGGTTATCTGCGGAGCATGCTCGCCAAAGAGCATTGATGCGGTCGCATAGTCGTCTCCGAGCAGTCGGAAATCCGCGCTGTGAATTGCGATATCCGCGCCGGCAACCTCGGCGATTGCGGACGCAGCGGATGTGTGATCAAAATGGCAGTGCGTGAGTATGATCAGTTCAATCGATTCGAAATCATGCTCGCTTAGGTCCCGCGGATTTATTCCCGCATCAATTAACACGGTTCCATCGATTAAGTACGCGTTTGCGTACCCTGAGAACCTCTGCACATTCATTGTATCATCATATCCCCCATACGCCGCCAACCCTATAAGCTTAATACCTCTCTTCTCAATCCCCTGAACATGGAAGCGGTGATCTGGACAGAGAAATACCGTCCGAAGACGCTCGACGAGATCATCGGGCACGAGGAGATCATATCTTATCTGAAACACCTGATCGAATCGAACAATCTCCCGCACCTGGTGCTATATGGTGCAAAGAACACGGGAAAGCGATCAACGGTGATTGCGCTTGCCAGAGCGCTCTACGGGGGGACATGGGAGAACAATCTTGCCTTCTTCGACGCATCGAACTTCTTTGATCGTGGCAAGAGATACCTCGTCTCAGATCCGAGGTTTGCGAAGCTCATCGGAACAGATGATCCGAAGAAAATACGCAAGAGCGTGATTTCCGTATTCAAAGAGGTTATTAATGAATATGCCGCCATGGCGGCACTAGATTCTGACTTTCGGATGATCGTAATCGATAGTGCGGAGGCGCTGAGCCCTGATGCGCAGCACGCGCTGCGGCGTATCATGGAGAAGTATTCAAAGACGTGCAGATTCATCCTCTCGACCACGCATCTCTCCCGATTGATCCCACCGCTGCGTTCACGGGGGCTGAATCTCTTCTTCGACCGCGCGAGTGACGAGGCGGTAGCCGCGCGCATCCGCAGCATCGCATCCGCAGAGCGCGCATCCATAACAGACGGCGCGGGTGGCGGGGTTCAGGCGATCGTGCACTATGCAGGGGGCGATTTTGCCCGCGCAATCATGGCGCTCCAGATAGCGTGCATGCAGGATTGCGAGATCACTGCGAACACGATCTATGAGCTCGACCTCGAGCGCATTCCACAGAGGGTCGAGCAACTGCTGAATGCATCGCTTGCCGGGGATTTCAAGGAGGCGAGAAAAGAGATCGACAATCTCTTGATGGGTGAGAGCGGCGCGGACATCGTGGATCAGTTGCGTAAGGTCTCTGATGACCGGGGATTAGATGACGCGCTCTCTGCGGAGCTTGCGATACTCCTTGCCGAGGCTGATATCAATCTGATCAACGGAAGTAACGAGCGCGTGCAGCTTGGGGCATGGGCGAGTCAGGTCGGGGCAATCGTGGAGAGATGAGCGCAATGGAAAGAATGGATCGTTCGGATATTTCCTGATTCTGATGGGTTCTGTGGTTTCCAACCTTTGCGCCCTCGCGTCTTTGCGTCTTTGCGTTCCTCTGATTTAACGAGAAAGTCGCAAAGTCGCAGAGACGCAAAGACGAAGGAGTAGCGCCCACGATTACTACAACGTGAGGGTGGGCTACTGCTATCGACCACAGAAAACATTAGGCGTGCCGAGATAAATTCATACTCGCCAGCTGGTGAAAATCCAGCCTGAGGAAAGGCTAGCCACCACCTCAGAACTGAACCCCGCACCCAGCCCGGTAACGGGCTGTTGTGAAGCTGGGGGGATGGGATACCAGGCCACAACGGAAGTGAAGGCTATAGCTCGAAATACTGATAATTTCGGAAGCAGATGTTTTCTATGTGAGGAAGGCAGTATTCACACCATCATTAGTCTAAGCCCCCTGTCTTGGAATATAGCAGGGAGTTTAAGGACATGGCAAGGTGATGTGAGTTTAACGGGGTCTAAGACTCAAATAGCTATACTAATTATAGCTTTAAAAGCTAAGGAAGATCCGAAATGCAAGTTTCCATCATTAGTACACCTGCTTACAGGAGCTATTGTTGTGTTACATCCTTTTTCAAATTATTCTCAATAAAAAATTAATTATATATTAATAACTATTTATAATTTTCTTAAAAATCATCAAATACGACGATCGATAGAAAGATTTAATATGTATTAGAATAATATGTATATTAAAACAAAACCATTTCATATCAATAAATGGGTGTGTTTTTTAAAAGTGGAGATGTTGAAGATTGAATATATATAGATATGTACCGGATGAATAAACCACAGTTTAAAAAATTCGAGATACACGGGGATTTGCCCTGTTAAAAGGGTATTGTGGTAAGTGTATCAGAGCACCGAGGTAGGGTGCTAAGAATAAAGTACCAATACTAAAATGTAGGTGAAAAAATGGTCTTAAGAATTGTAAGTGGTGTCCTGTCTCCTAAACCAGGTCATCAAAATAACGGTCATGTAACTATCAAATTGAAATCCAATAGTATTGTAGATGGAGCTGCAAATGCAACTATATCCGGGTGTGAATGTGGAGGTAGTACTGACTATGATAACGAACCTTGTAAAGCTATTTCAATAAGATCTTTTGATGGGCAGCCGGATAGTATTAACCTTGATGACGATTTTCAGAATGATTTCAAAGAAGTCAAAATTAGCTGGAATTGCAATGGTGGAGAAATAACAGAAATTACCTATTTCTTTGCAGGAGAGGAGTAATATAATCCTCTTATTATGGTAGTACAACTTAAAAAAGTTACTACCTTTTTTTTTAATAGTAGATAATCTGTAAGATAATATGCTGAACAAAAATAAGGAGGTATAAATATTTTTCACACTATTGCTGCAATGCCGGCATATAATGAAGAGCGCTATATAGCCAAGATGGTACTTGGCTGCAAGAAGCATGTGGATAAAGTAGTAGTAATAGATGACGGGAGTATAGATGCTACTGCAGAGATCGCTGAAGCTCTGGGTGCTTATGTGATACGTAATCCGCAAAACCGTGGTTATGGCGCAGCTCTGAGGAGATGTTTTGCAACTGCGAGAGATATGAACGTAAACAGGATGGTGATCATTGATTCTGATGGCCAGCATGATCCCGGGGATATACCAGGTGTGCTGGCCCCGCTGGACAATGGAGCTGATCTGGTCATCGGGTCAAGATTTTTAAACGGGAATATAACTTCCTTGGGTATTCCTGCATATAGGAAGGTGGGGATGAAGGTACTGGATATAACGACCAATTTTACGGGAGGGATCAATGTTTCGGATACCCAGAGCGGGTTTAGAGCTTACGGCAAAAAGGCTATTGATAGAATCAGGATTGGTGGTAATAATATGTCGGCCGGATCTGAGATATTGATGCAGATTAATGATTGTGATCTTAGTGTT